>JAYKJB010000108.1 GCA_035285325.1 Candidatus Sericytochromatia bacterium | reverse complement strand
CAAAGGGTTTCGGTGGGGGGGCCCCCACCTGGTGAAGCCCATCTGGGGTCATGCTGGTCGCTCCCGTCTGGCGAATTGAGGTCTCGGCGTCGGCCTTCCTCGCGGGACCTGACCCGTTTTGTCGTGGCAGGTGGCCCAAGCTTGTTGCCTTAAACGGTTCCTTAATACAGAATTCATCGTCTTACAGAAATCCATCGTCTTACAGAAATCCATCGTCATACAGAAATCCATCGTCTTACCGAAATTCATGCCTGCCCTACAGCGCGCGGGTCTGGTTTGTGCCCGCGCGGTCGACCCACTGCATCAGGTCTTCCGCCAGACTCACGGGGAAGCCCGGTGTGGCGATCGCCTCCTTGGCCTCCAGCTTCAGGGCCCCGATGCGCGCCCGAACATAGGCCAGGGCCCCAGTTCGCTGCAGCAGAAAGTCCAGCGACGGCGCCTCCGGACGCCCCTGCCAGGCGGCTTCGAGGTGGACCCGATCAGCCGCCGACAAGCGGCTCCACGCGCGTTGAATCGGCAGGGTGGCGCGTCCAGCGGCGCGGTCGCGGCCAGTCGGGCTCAGCAAGTCGGCCACGTCGCTGCTGAGTTGGAGGGCGGCGCCGACCGCTTCCCCCCACGCACTCAGCGCGTCGACCGTTTCAGCCCGCGCCCCGGCGCAGAGGGCGGGCAAGGAGGCATACAGGGCCAGGGAGGCGCCCGTCTTCAACCGGACGCACGAGAGGAATTGTTCCTCCGATCCCATCTGCTGAAGGGGGACGTGCTGGGACAGGTCGAGGCACTGACCAAGGCTCATCTGGACCCCAGAGCGTCCGAAGGCCGATGCCACCCGAGCCATCTCGGTCGGGGGACTGGCTGCCAGCGCCAGCTGCTGCGCCAGAAAGAGCAGGGTCAGGCCGGCCGAGACGGCCAAACGCCAATCGGTCCACTGCGCGGGATCGAGGTGACCATCCTGGGCGTCATCCACGATATCGGCCGCGGCAAAGTAGAGCACACAAGCCGCCCCCAATGGCTCGAGCCGTTGGGGCGCCAAATCGAGGGCCGTGCCGACGCGCAGGGGCAACCACAGCGGTGGCCACCCTTCCTCCTTCGCGGCTCTTCTGGCGCCCGTCAGGGCCTTCTCAAGGCCGGCGCGCAGGTGCGGATGTTCTTCACAGGCCTCCGCGAGCGCCGCGTTTACCCAATCCAGGACCCGTTCCTGGCGCGCGGGCGAATTCGCCCCAGCCGGACCGGTCATGAGGGGCGCCCGTCGTCAGGCGCGAGCGGATTCGTCTGGCGTTTCTTCATCATCCGAATCTGACGTCGTCCGTCGGCCGCCGTCGAATACTCCACCTCATCCAGCAGTTTTTTCATCAGAAACAGCCCCAGGCCCCCGACGCGCCGTTCGGTGATATAGGCCTTCAGGTCGACGTCGGGGTGGGAGGCCGGGTCGAAGGCCAGGCCGTCGTGGGTGATCAGGATGGTGAAATGGCCATCGTCCAGGGCGACGGCGATTTCCACGCTGGCATCGTCGCGCCCGGCATAGCCATGTTCGATCACGTTGGTCACGGCCTCATCGACCACCAACTCGAGGTCGTAAACCTCGCGGGCCGTCATCGGAACTGCCTTGGCAATTTCCGCGACAAAGTCTCGCGCCACGCCCACGTGGTCCAGGCTGCTATTCAAGCGAATCGCGTGAACGTCGTCGTGACTCACAATCCCTCTCGCCCGTCACGCCGGCGGGGCGAAGGCCTCGACGGCCGCTTCGACAGAATCGAAGAATTGGAACAGCGTGGTGAAATCGAGCATGTCGAAGATCCGGAACACTTCGGTCTGGACGCGGGCCAGGTGGAGGTCTCCTCCGTTGCCGCGGACCTCCTCGATGAAGGACATCAGGACGCCAAGGCCCGCGCTGCTGATGAAGGGAACCTCGCTGAAGTCGAGCACCAGATTGACATGACCGGCGTCCAGGGCGGCTCGAATACCGGACTCGAAGTCGGTCATGGTCCTGGCATCGATCTTGCCGGCCACCGCCAGAATCCGTGCGTGAACAGCTTGAAGCTCGTTGAAGGTGAGCATGGTGGCTTTGAAAAACACTTTCCACGTGTTGGTTGGGGGGCGATGAGCGTTTCATACCCCAGCAGCCCGGCTCCATCAAACCTGCGTGGTAACATGAACGCCGCGCTCCCCGAGTCTGAGGATTTTGACGATGGCCCTGCCTCCCCAGATTCACGATCTCTGGTCCATCTGGCGAGAAATGTCAGGGATGGCCGAGCGTCAGGTCCCGGTGAACCTCTACGCGACGCTTGGACCCGACCGAGAGGCCCTGAAAACCCTTTTCCAAGAGGGTCGCGCCTCCGCGCGGGCGCTGAGGGTGCTGGAACTGTCGGACACCGCTCCGCCCGAAGCCGATGTCCACCTGGTCCTGGCGCCCGCGACCCATGGACCGGACGGGGCTGACCTGGCCGCCATCCGTCGCCTGCCGCCGGAGGCTCTGCTGGTCCTTTTGCCTGAGGTCCCGGCCGAGTCGCTGCCTACGCGACGGCGAGAGGTCGCGGCCAACATCGGTATCCGGGCGGAGCGGGTGGTGGCCTCCACCACCATGGTGGCACTGCGCAAGGACCTGGCCAAGCGGATCCTGCAATCCTTCCCCGACCAAGCGCTGTCCCTGGCTCGCCAGTTTCCCTTTCTGAGGGAGGAAGCCACCCAACTCGAAATCGTCAGCACCTCCCAGCAAAATGCCATGGTGGGCTTGATCCCGGTTCCTGGCGCTGATATGCCGGTGATGACCATTAACCAGGTCAAGATGGTGTTGCGCCTGGCCGCCATCCACGACCAGCCCATGACCCCGGAACGCCTCAAGGAGGTCCTGGCGGTGGTGGGGGGAGGCCTCGCGTTGCGCACCGTGGCCCGACAGGCGGCCAAGCTGATTCCGGGCCCAGGCTGGCTGGTTGCCGGCGGGCTTGGCTATGCCGGCACGCTGGCGATGGGCAAGGCGGCCGTGACGTACTTCAAGCGGACCTCCCCCTCGGAAGCGCCGGTGGCCACCCTCGGGGCTGACGGACGTCCGGTGATCGAGGCCCAAGCCACGGTCGTCGCTCCGGCTGAGCGGGGTGGATGAGTGGACAGCTCGCTGATCTTGGGCGTCGAAAGCAGCTGCGATGAGACCTCGGTGGCGATCGTGCGCGATGGCCGCGAGGTGCTGGTCAACCTGGTCTCCTCTCAGGTCGAGGTCCATCGCCGCTTCGGGGGGGTGGTGCCTGAGGTGGCTTCGCGCCAGCATATTCTCACCCTGAATCCGCTGATGGCTCAGGCGTTCGAGGAGGCCGGCGTCGCGCCGGGTGAGCTGACGGCGGTGGCGGCCACCCACGCGCCCGGTCTGCTCGGCGCCTTGCTGGTGGGCCTGGTCGGTGCCAAGAGTGCCGCGTGGGCCCTGGGCATCCCCTTCGTGGGCGTGCATCATCTGGCGGCCCACATCTGGGCCAACGTCATGGCGGATTCCACGCTCACGCCGCCCTTTCTGTGTTTGCTGGTCTCAGGGGGGCATACCGCGTTGGTGCGGGTCGACGGGCCCGACCGCTTCACGACGCTGGGGCAGACCATCGACGATGCCGTGGGCGAGGCGTATGACAAGGTGGCTCGCTTGCTGGGCCTGCCCTACCCCGGAGGCCCGGTGCTCGACCGTCTGGCACAGAACGGTAATCCACGTGCCTATGCCTTTCCGCGAGCCTTGTTGCACGAGCCGGGCTATCGCTTCAGCCTGAGCGGCCTCAAGACGGCCGTTCGACGCGCGATCGAGCAACACACCTTGATGGGGCTTGCGGTCAACCAGGCGGATGTGGCAGCCAGCTTCCAGGCAGCCGTCGTTGACGTGCTGGTGGCCAAGAGCGTGGCGGCTGCCGATGCGGAGGGACTCGATACCCTGGCGCTGGCCGGCGGGGTGGCGGCCAACAGTGCCCTGCGCGCAGCCCTGACCGAGGCCTGTGCGGCCCGTGGCAAGCGGCTCTGTCTGCCACCGCTGTCGCTCTGTACGGACAACGCGGCCATGATCGCCGGCTTGGCGCACGATCTGCTGCGGGCCGGCGTGCGTCATCCCTTGTCGCTTCCACCCCAGGCGCGTCTCGAGCTGGCCTCGCTCGCTCGTTAGCCCGCCGCCAGGCTTTCGCGTCCTCCGAACAGGAGCCCGAGAATGTTCACCACGCCGAGGATCAACAATGCACCGTTGGCGATCTGGAAGAGCGCGTGCTTGATCTACCCTACGATTCGGTCTGGTCGACTTCCGGTCGGCTGAGGCGCCAGGCCAGCTGAAGCACCGCCAATCCGCAGACAACCGAGACCGCACTGATGATTCCCGCGAAGATGATCGGGGGGACCAGTCCCAGGGTGAGCTCTCGGCTCATCAGGTCGGCATCCGTGATCGCGGGGCCGCCAGCCGCTCGAATCAGGGTCCACAGGTCTTCAAAGGATGCCAGCAAGCTGCGCAGGGCCAGGAAGGCCAGCAACAATGACAGCTGCCAGCCCGCTCCGCGCCGGGCAACGAAGCCGAAGCCCGCGGCCAGGGCCAATCCGGCCGCAAAGCCAAACGGGTTGCGCACGTAGAAGACAGTGATTCCCCCCAGAAAGAGGGCCAGCGACCAGCAGACCAACCGTTCGGCGCCACGAAGTCGGGAGGCCAGCAACAGGGCCGCCCCCCACACGCAGCTGCCGGCATAGCCGGCCACCAGAATCAGCGGGCGAAAGCCGCCCTGGGTGAGGGCCCGCCCGCTCGTGTCCGCCTCGACGGCCAGGGAGACCAGGGTGCCCCCCGTCAGCACCGCTGCCAGACCGTGGCAAGCCTCGTGGATGAAGGTCACAAAGATCTGGTCGATCCACAGATTGAGGTGCAAAAGCGTCATGGCCAGCGTGGCCAGCCCCGCGACCCAGAGCGCGTGGCGTTGGATTTCACCGACCAGCCCCCCGGACGCCTCGTCCTCCAGGCTCAGAGCCATAGTTTTTCGTGACGCGGCACGAAGCCCCAGAAACCCTCAGCCTGAGCATCCAGGCTGGGCGGTTCGTTGTAGTGCATCAGGCGGGTGATCGGCTTGAGATGGTCCGGCAGGTCGCGGACCAGGGTGTTGAAGGACGTGTGAACCGCATACGGCGAGTCGAACAGCTGGCAATCCTGAAAGATGGCCCGCAGCGGGGCGCCGTCGATCCCTTCGAATGGCGGCATCAGCTGGGAGTCGGACGAATAGTACACGTCCCGACCCAGGTAAAATCCAAAGCAAGGCTTGCCCGGCACATGAACGGTGGGGCGCATGGTCAGCGCGGGCAAGCCTGGCAGCGCCAGTGATTCCCCCGGCTTCAGCGGACGCAAATCGAAGTAGGCGTCGAGACCAGCGGTGCCGGCCATTCCATCTGCCGCGTTGACGCGCTCCAACCCCCCTCGCAGGGTTCCCTCCCACAATTCGTCCCAGAGGGCTTCCGGGTACCACAAGGTGGGGCGATGGCGGTAGACGTAGCGGTTGAGTTGTGCCCACAGTTGCAGCCCCCCCACGTGATCATCGTGCACGTGGGTCAGCACGGCGTGGCGAATATCGGGCAAGCGGCCCGACGCCTTGAGTAGCTGGGCCGTGACAGGGCCACAATCGACCAGCAGGTGGGCGGGGCCGTCCGCCTGCTCAATGAGCACGTTGTTGTTCCCGAGTTCGGGGCTGAGGCCGGCGCCCACACCCAGGAAAGTCAGAGAGTAGCTGGCAGACATGGGAGCACTAGGTCAGGATCGCCTGGGTCACCGCCTTCCGGGTATGTCGATGGAAGGCGGCACAACGGACAGGCATTGTACCATCCGCGCGGGGGGCGAGGGATCCCAAAAAAAGCCCGACCCAGATTGGGTCGGGCTTGGAGGGAGTGGTCGGTCAACCGAGCGCGGCTTCAGGCCGCCAGGCCGTTGCCGCCGGGGCAGCCGCCGCCGTTGCCGCCACCGTTGCCGCCGTGCGGGCAACCGGCAGCCAGCTGGCCACCGCCGGGGCAGCCACCGCCATTGCCGCCGCCGTTGCCGCCATGCGGGCAGCCGGCAGCCAGCTGGCCGCCGCCGGGGCAGCCGCCGCCATTGCCACCACCGTTGCCGCCGTGCGGGCACCCGGCGGCGAGGTGGTCGCCACCGTTTCCGCCGCCGCAGCCGCCGCCACCGTTGACGGGGCAGGCCAGCGCGGGCGACGCGACCAGGGCGGCAAACGCGACCGCAGCCAGCAGAGCAAATTTCTTCATTGAAAAACCCTCTTCCAAACTCGGCGTGCCGCCGAAATGCACCTCAAGGCTTTCATGTGTAACCCATCTCCGTCTTGGTCTCAAATTAACTATCCCTTAAACGATTTTACAAAAGGGCAGCAGGACAGGCTTGAACAGGCTTGGATTTGGCCTGGATTGGTCTCCAAACAACATTCTTCAGTTTTTTAATATGGGAACGTAAGACCCCAGGCTGGATTGAGGGTTTCTGTGTGCGCTTGTCACGTCCTGGTCAGTGTTTGGCGGTTAATGGAGATTTAATAATTGTTGGATTAAATCTCTATTAAATCCCGGGGTTTCGCCTGATCGGCAGTCCTGATGCGGGGTTGGGCGATGGCACTCTGGGCAAGTTTTGCGGGGGAGAGCGGATAACGGATCGTGTGAGAGGAACCTTCTACTTGCGCCGCATCCATCTGACCGCTTGTATTCTGCTCTATGCGCTGTGTCTGCTCGGGTGTGGCCGGTCAGGGGGCGCGGGAGCTGCCTATGCGCCTCGCATTCCGGTCCGCCCTGTGGCGGCCAAGATGCACGCGCCAGGGCACATCTCCATTCTGAAGCAGCCCGAGGCCGGGACGGCGCCAATCGTCTCGGCGATTGACGGCGCCGCCCACAGCGTCTGGCTGCAGATTTACATGCTGACGGATGCCGAAGTGATCGAGGCCCTGCGTCGGGCGGCCGCGCGTGGCATCGACGTGCGGGTGTTGCTGGAGGAAAGTCCCTACAATCCGGGCAATCCGGGTGGGGCGTTGTCGGGCAACAAGGCGGTGGCGGCCAACCTGCAGGAGTCAGGGGTCGAGGTGGCCTGGACCAATCCGAGCTTCACCCTGACCCACGCCAAGACCATGCTGGTGGATGGCGAGACCGCCTACGTGCTGACCTACAACCTGACCCGCGCCGCCACCGAGACCAATCGGGAGTTCGCCGTGATCAACCGCTCCCAGTCGGACGTGGCTGAATTGCGCCGGATCTTCATTGCGGATTGGAACCGACAGAGCTACCTGCCCACGGATCCGGATCTGGTCGTCAGCCCGACCAATGCGCGGTGGCGCATTCTGGGTCTGATGAACCAGGCTCAGCGCGAGTTGCTGGTGGGTGTGGAGGTCATCAGCGATCCGGAGGTGGTGGCAACCTTGATCGAGAAGCGGCGCGCCGGGGTCGATGTTCGCGTGCTGGTCGGCGGGGTGAAGAAGGTGCCGGCCAACTTGCCTGCGGCCCGGACGTTGATCGCGAACGGCGTGCCGACCCGTAGCCAGAGCAAGCCTTACCTGCACGCCAAGTACATTGTGGCCGATGGGCAGACCGCCTACGTGGGCTCGATCAACTTCTCGACCAATTCCCTGGACCTGAATCGGGAATTGGGCATGATGCTCGATGACAGCGGGGCGATCGCCACCTTGCGGGAGGTCTGGCAGCAAGACTGGCTGCAGGCCCGGGAGCCCGATGCCGACAGTCCGGATGCGGTCGGCCGCCGGCAGGATAGTGTCAGAGCCCCTTCAGGACGCTGAGCTTCATCCGAGTGCGCGGGCGGAGCCGCTCGCCGTCAGCTGGCTACGCTGATTGCCGGCAGGGCGATCCCGCTTTCAGGAGACGGCACTCGCCTTCTGGAGCTGGGCCTCGGCCTTGGCAAGGCGGTCGCACCGTTCGTTGTAAGGGTGGCCGGCATGGCCCTTGACCCATTCCCAGCTCAGGCGATGCGGGGCGGCGGCCTCACTGAGGCGTTCCCATAGCTCGCGATTCTTCACCGGCTCGCCCTCCGCATTGCGCCAGCCGCGCCGGATCCAGCCGGGGAGCCATTCGGTCATGCCCCGAATCACGTACTGGCTGTCGGTGACCACGTGAACCTTGCAGGGGCGTTTCAAGGCCTGCAACCCACTGATCACGGCCATCAGCTCGGCGCGATTGTTGGTGGACTGCACCTCGCCCCCCGTCACTTCCTTCTCCACGCCCTTGAATACCAGGATCGCGGCCCAGCCACCCGGCCCGGGATTGTTCAGGGCACAGCCATCGCTGTAGAGGGTGACTTCGGTGGTGGGGGTCACGAGAGTTGCCTTGCTTGTACGCGGGGATTGCCCCGCCATCATACCCGGTGTTCGGCCAGGGGTCTGCTATAATGACGCCCACACAGGAGGGTGCTTGACCATGTCTGAATTCCTGACCAAGCCGGTTTCGCCCGTCAGCCACGACGAGGACGAAGAGTCGATCAGCCTGCGGGCGCCCGTGGTGGCGGCCAAAGCCGGTGAGGACCGCCTGAACCCGCCGATGGAGTACGAAGTGCTCGACCTGGCCGGCGAGAAGTCCGAGGCGCTGAAGCAGCGCCTCAATCAGCTGGGCCAAGAAGGTTGGGTCCTGGTTGCGGCCGCCCCGCTTTACGTTTTCCGGCGCGCCCGCAAGCCTGAGGACGCCAAGCCCAAGGGCCGGGTGGGTTTTGGCCTGTAAGCCCCATTTCGGTTCGCGTTGAGCGAGACGGTGTAATACCGAATCGCTCCGGTCCGGTTGCGAGCTACCAGGCTGCCCTGACCGCGCCCACGATGGTGCCGTGGTTGTTGTCGACCGGCGGGTTCAGGTGGCCTTCCAGCGTCGCGGAGCTCGGCAGGGGAGCCCCTGCCAGTGCCATCGCGCGTGCCAGCGCTGGCCCGATCGCCCGCTTGTTGCCGTCCCCGATCTTGAGGGCCCAGGCCTGGCCCGGGCCAATCCAGCCACCGGCGTGAACGGCCTCGCCGCCGATCTTGGCCAGCAGGCGACCGGCCCCGGCCTCGACCAGCGCGGTGTCCAGGCGTCCGCTTCCGGCGATCGCCAGCGGATGCGCCGCAAACACCGCGGCCGCTCGGCGGGCCACCTGGGCCAGCTCGTCCGGCAGCCCTTCGGGTCGGCACAGGCGGTGGTAGGCGCGGGCGAGCCCGATCAGCGGCAAGCGCCAGACGGGGGCGCCACAGCCATCCACGCCGTGACCGATCGTCTCTCGATGCACACCGGCGAACACGGCCAGCAGGTCGCGAATCATCTCTTGCAAGGGGTGTTGCGGGTCGCGGTAGCTGGCCAGGTCCCAGCCCATGTGGCGGCAGACCGCCAGCATCCCGGCGTGCTTGCCGGAACAGTTGCAATGCAGCAGGTCCGGGGTCTGCCCCTGGCGCAGCAACTGCGTGGCGACCTCGTCGTTGTAGGGCGTGTGCCGCCCGCAGCCCAGCTGCTCGGCCTCCAGGCCGGCCGCGGCCAGCAAACCCGCCACGGCCTCCCGGTGGGTTGATTGGCCCGAATGGGAGGCCATCGTCACCGCGAGCTGGGCCTCCTCCAAGCCCAGGGCGTCGGCCGCGCCCGTCAGCCAGAGCGGCAGTGCCTGCACCGGCTTGATCGCCGAGCGCACCCAGATCGGCGTCTCGACGTGCCCGCGCGACACCCTGACGTGGCCGGCCTCGTCCAGCACGACCAGGTGCCCCAGATGAACGGACTCCAGTTCGTCGCTGCGCCAGACGCTGGCGAGCGGTTCGCCCCAGGGGGCCCTATCATCCTGACGGTCTGGTGTCATTTCCCCAAGGCCTTTCCCACGTCCAGCAAGCCTGCGCCAAAAAACACGTCGAAGCCGGCCACCGGATCCCCCTGGGGCGTCAGTTCTCTGGCACTCCGGCGCAGCCGCTCCACCACCTGGGCAGGTGTCCAGCGCGGATATACCGCAAATAACAGGGCGGCCGCGCCGGCCACCATGGGCGCGGCCATGCTGGTGCCGCTCATGTAACCATAGGGGACGCCCGGACTGAACTGGGTCGGGATGGTCGAGAAAACATCCACGCCGGGCGCGGACAGCGTGACCCAGCTGTTGAAGTTTGAGAAGGGGGCCCGTTTCAGGTCCGGGCCAATCGCTGCCACGCTGACCACGCCGGGATAGGAGGCCGGGTATTCCAGGTAGTTGCCGTCCGTGGCCTCATTGCCGGCGGCGGCCACCACCACCGCCCCGGCTTGAATGGCCCGTTGGATCGCCTCTTCCTCGACGTCGCTGCGTTCCGAGGAACCCAGGCTGAGATTGATCACCGAGGCCTTCCGGGCCACCGCATAGTCCAGCGCGGCCACCGTGTTCCAGGTGCTGCCGGAACCATCCACGCCCAGCACCCGCAGGGGCAGCACCTTGGTGCGAAAGGCCACCCCAGCCGCGCCTTGCGAGTTGTTGCCGACGGCTGCGATGATGCCCGCCACGTGCGTGCCGTGCCCGAAGTCGTCATCGGGCGGGCGACCAGCTTCCACGAAGTTGCGCGCACCGCTGCGGTCCAGGTTGGTGGCCAGGTCGGGATGGGCCATGTCGACGCCCGTGTCGATCACCGCCACCAGGATGCCCGGATCGCCGGTGCTGACCTCCCAGGCCGCCTCGGCGCGTATCGCCGAGAGCCCCCAGGTGACGGCCTGGCCCGGCACCGGCGAGCCGCGACCGAAGGCCTCATCATTCGGCAGGGCCTGCAGGCGCCGCGCGAGCGGGCGCAGGGTGCCGACGTGCTGGCTGCGCACGACGCGATTCGGCTCGGCGTGCCGAACACTGGGGTCGGCCGCGCGCAGTTCCACACAGGCTCGAAGCTCCTGGCCAGCCGGCACGCGCAAGAGCGCCCGCTGCCCCTCCACTGCCAGCACCTGGCCCCCGAGTCGCTCGGCGTGCAGGCGCACCTGCTCGCTTGCGGGGGCCTCCGTCCAGGTCACCACGATCTCGCCACGGCGCCAGTCGCGCGCGGGCGCGGTCCCCGGAGGCTCGGCCAGCTGGGCCACCCGGCAGGCCCCCAGCAGCGCCGCTGCCCCCAGCAGCCAGGCCGCGGCCGGCAGGGCTCGACGCGCGCGGCGACTCATAAGGCGAAGCCCATTTCGCGAATCTCCACCTCCCGCTTGCGCGTCCGGAACGGCCTCATCGGCACTTTCGCCTCGGCTGCAGTCAGCCTGAAACTCGGCGTATCGGGAAGTTCAGTCTCCTCGAGCAATTCCACCGCGCGCAGGCTCCACGTGTATTTTCGCTCAGGCCGCAGCGCACCGCCGTTGATGTCATTCAGGGCGAAGCCGGGATAGGTGATCTGGGAGTAGGACGTGCGGCCAATCCATTTGGCCTTGCCCTCGCCGACCTCGCGCAGGGTCAACTCGTAGCTCACCTCGTGCGGAATCGCGGTCCAGCGAAAGGTAGGGCGCTGCCCCACCCCGCTGGCCCCGTTGGCCGGGCCTTCGATTTTCGGCAGCGGCAGCAGCGGAAGGCTGGCTTTGCCCGGGTCATTCGTGGTGATCGAGACGCTGCTGCTCTGCTTGCCGCTCGCGTCGATCGCCTCGCCTTGCACGACGTATTTCAGTCCGCTCAGGGCCGGCACGGGCAGGGTCTGATTGCTCGCCAGGCTGCGGGCGACCGGCACGTAGCCGAGCGCGCCGAAGTCGAGCGCCACCTCGGTCTGGACGTTACGAAAATTTCCCAGGTTGGAGAACTGCACGCGCACCGGCTGGATCGGGACCTGGGGGGCAATCTGCAGCATCTGCTCCTGTGCGGCCTCGGGAATCGTGTCGCCCAGGCGCCAGGACCCCACCTGGTAGGCGAAGTCCAGGAAGTGAAAGGCCTGCGGGACCGCGACGCCCTCCGCGTAGGGCGCGCTCAGGCTGCCCCAGGCCAGCACGGCCGTGAGAATTCGCCCGGGCGCCGGGGCCTTGTATTCCAGGGCGTACAGCCCGTTGGAGACCCCGGTCGAGACCCCTCCCAGGGACACCAGCGCGGGGGTGGCGGGGGTGCTCAGGCCGCGCACGGCGCCGTTGAGTTGCAAGAAGCGCATGGGCAGCCCGCTACTGGGCGTGAAGAGGGGCTCCAGTTCGAACTGCAAGTCGCTGGCCGCGTCCAGCGAGAGGCCGCCCTGCGTCAGCGCCACGTAGCCAGCGCGTGCGATCGAGATCTCATCGCTGGCGAAGTTGCCGAACAGGCGGAACTGGCCCGCGGCATCCGTCACGGTGCTGCCCAGCCCGGCCAGCACGGTGGCGCCGCCGACCGGTAGCTTGGTGCGCGCGTCCAGCACCCGTCCGGTCATGGGGCGCCCCAGGCCTGGCGACAGCACACTGGCCAGGGCCAGGTCACAGCCGCACAGGGCAGAGGTCATCACGAGGGGGAGCGCTGGCCGCAGCGCCATCGGAAGCGGACGCATGTGCCCGCCTTATACCCGCAGGCAGCCAGCGCGCCAGGGACGGCCACGCCCGTGTTCACGATCGGAGGGTCAACCGGGCGGCCACTGCAGCGCGCGCCCACCCAGCACGTGCCAGTGCAGGTGGTCCACCGACTGCCCGCCGTCGCGGCCGTTGTTGCAGACCAGCCGGAACCCGCTCTCGGCCACGCCGGTGTCCCGGGCGACGCGATTGGCGGTGTTCGCCAGGGCCGCCAGCAGTTCCCCATCCGCCGGAGTCAGCTGGTCGAACGCCGCGAGGTGGCGCTTGGGAATCACCAGCACGTGGACGGGGGCCTGCGGCGCAATGTCGCGGAAGGCCAGGGTCCATTCGTCCTGGTGGACGATTTGCGCGGGGATCTCCCCCGCCACGATCCGGCAAAACAAACAGCTGGCCACCGCACGGTCCTCCCTTGCCTCAACCGGCGATCTATAGACCCTGCGAACCACCGCCGTCAACCGGCCGACCCGGGCCAGACGCCCAACGGGCTCCCGGTGCCGCGCGACCGGCCATGGAACGCTCAGCATCGGGCGGGTGCCCGCTGGCGGGTTTGGCCGAGTCCCGTTGGGCGTTCCGGCGGTGCGTCGGCGGGCTCGCTCGGATTAGCCTGTTTCAGGTTCGCCGAGTCAGGCGGCACCGTCGGGTGCGAGGGGGTTCCGATTGCGGACGTTGTGTTCAGGTGTGGAAAAGACGCTATTGGCCGGGGGGCTGGCTGCTCTCCTGCTGGCCTGTGGCCCCTCTGCCACCTCCGTGGAGTCTGCCTTGTCCGTCGGTCCGACGGCTCCGCCCGGACTGGGCACCAACCCCCTGGCCCTGCCCGAGGGGCCACCGCTGCCGGCAGGCGTGGCGAGCCCTGCGACAAGCAGTTTTCAGGCGCCGCCCGACGCTTTGCCGTTTCGGGACCCGTCCTCACCAGAGAATCGTGCGACGGGGCGCTTCTTCAGCGGCAGCTGGCTGCCCCAGGGCGGCTATCTGGCGCAACGTCAGGGCGCGCTGCGGCCGGCCTTGAGTTTCCGCACCTATGTTGGGGATGACTTCGGGACAGCGGACGGTCTCGCCCCGGCCCACTATCGGGCCGATGTCACGGTCTGGGGCTATCAGCCTGCCGCGCAGTATCCCGACATGGTGGGCGCGCCCCTGGGCATTCTGGGCTTTGCTCCCTATTTTCTCGATGAGACGCACTACCTGCTGGTGGTGGCCAAGCCCCTCTCGCTGGAGGTTTGGGCGGTGGAGGGGCAACTGCCCGGCACGGCCTGGCCGCCCGAACGCTGTCTGTTAAAGCGGGCGTTGCCCCGCGAACTCCGCGTCGGCGATCCCGTTGCATGGTCGGCCGAGGTCGACACCCAGGCCAAGATCCTGCGCCTCTGGCACGATGGCGCGGAGCTGGGGCGCCTGGCGGTGCCGATGCTGGCCGATTGCGGCCCGCGGGTCGCGCTCGTCTCCAACGGCAATTTTCTGCATTTTCAAAACTTTCGTGTCTTTCCGCTGTGAGCGGGGATGCTCTGCCTGCCTTGACGGCCGTCACGGGACAGCTTGAGCAAGCGCGGCTCGCCAGGGTAGGATGCCATCCATGAATCAGGCGACCATTGATCAAGTCTTTGACGCCCTGGCGGCGCGCTACCAGGCCGGCACGCTGTCTCTGGCGACCAACGTGCTGGCAGGGCCCGTCGAGCCGCCCCTCGCCGCTGACATTCTCCCGCCACCGGAGCCGGGCAGCGCGGCCTGGGAGGCGCAACGGGAGGCCGGGCTCGCGGCCTTGCGCGCCGGACAGGTGGGCGTCGTGATCCTGGCGGGAGGCATGGCGACTCGCTTTCAGTATGACAAGCCCAAGGGGCTTTACCCGATCTGGAACGGGCATAGTTTTCTGGCCCTCAAGCTTGAGGCGGTGCGCGCGCTCGGCGTGCCGGTGCCGGTTTTCATCATGACCAGTTTCGCCACCGACGGGGCGATCGCCGCTCACCTGGCCGAGCATGACCACTTTGGTCTGCCCCCCTCCCGGGTGTTCCGCTTTCAGCAGTACCAGATGCCCCGGCTGGCGCCCTCGGGGGGCCGTTTCGAGGAAGGCGGTCAGCCCAGTCTGGCCGCGCCCGGACACGGCGACTTTCCCTATGCCCTGCGCGAGAGCGGTCTGCTGCAGGCCTTCCTCGCCGGCGGCGGACGTTACCTCTGTTTCTCGAATGTGGACAACCTCGGCGCCACGGTCGACCCGGTGATCCTCGGGGGCCACGTGCTGTCCGGCCAGGAGATGACGGTCGAGGTGGCGCCCAAGAACCCCGGCGACCAGGGCGGGGCGCCGGCACGTGTGGCGGGCCGCACCCAGCTGGTCGAGGGCTTTGCCTTCCCGCCGGACTTCGACCAGAGCCGGATCGCGGTCTTCAACACGGCCAACTACGTGTTTTCAGCCGAGGCGCTGAAGCGCGAGCTGGCGCTCCCCTGGTACGTGGTGGAGAAGACCGTGCGCGGCGAGAAGGTCGTGCAGTTCGAGCACCTGGCGGGCGACCTCTCGACCCTGCTCACGACCCGCTTCGTGCAGGTCACGCGGGCGGAACGCTTCCTGCCGGTGAAGAACGTGTCGGACGTGCCGGGCGTCGCCGCACTGCTTACCGCGCGTATGGGCGGATGAGGGAAAATATTTTCATCATCTCATGATGATTTAATAACCACTTCTTTACCATTTTTCGGCATCGGCGCCCGATACCCTCCTTGTTGGGAGAGGGGGAGCCGCGTGCCGCTGAGCAATGTCACCTACATCAATGGTCGCAACCTGCGTTACACCGTGCCCGGGGTGGCGGCGGTGGGGCTGCCGTACCTCACGGCCACGCTGACTGACCACACCCCGTACGATCCACTGGACCTGTGGTCCTTCGGCAGTTACCACCTGCGCGTGAAGGCGGGGCGCGTCGACCTGGATGAGGCCAACCTGAACGCCTGGCTGAACCACGCGCTGGCCAGCCGGCCTGAGCAGGCCGTGCGGCGTCCCCGCGTGCGGTTGTTGGCCGGCGATCGCCTCGGCGTCTCGCTCTGGGCTCGCATGGGGCCTGTGCCGCTACGCCTCTCGGCCCGCCTGAAGCTGAGCGCTCGCGATCGCCACACCGTGGACGTCCGTCCCGAGTCGCTGCGCGTGTTTGGTCTGCCGATCGCGGCCCCGCTGCGTTGGCTGAAAGTCGATCTGACCCGCTGGCTGCCCCAGGGCTCCACGGGGCTCTGGCGCATGGGGCCGCAGGGCAGCGTGCAGCTGGACCTGCGACGCCTCGACAGTTTCGCCGGCGAGCTGGCCGGCCTGGCGATCGCCCCCGGGGCCATGTCGGTGGTTTTCGGGGGCCAGCCCGACCGCGACCTGGCTCCGGCGCAGCGCCGTCACACGGCGAATTACGCCGAGGTCAAGGTGCAGGGCGAGGCGGCGCTTGAGACGGGCATTATCCGTCATGCCGAGGTGGTCATCACCGATAGCACGCCGCAGGATCCGTTCAGCTTGAATCTGTGGGACCTGGAAGGGGTGGGGGATGTCTCCCGGGGCCAGGTGATCCTGCCGGAGGCGTTGCTGGCCAAACGCTTCGCTTCCGCTGGCGGCGCAGGCTTCAGCGTGGAGGCCGTTTCGCTCCAGGGCACCGATATGGTGGTGCAGGGCACCAAGGACTTGCTGGGCTTTCCGGTGGCCGTCTCGTTCCGCATCGCCTTCTCTCGCGCGTCCAACGGGGAGCTCTGGCTGACGCCCCATCAGGTGCGGGTGGCCGGCCTGAACGTCGGCGAGAGTCAGGTGCGCGACGCGATGCGGGGCATTTCGGGGCTGCATCCTCGCGGCGAGTCCTTCGCGCTGAACTTGAAGGAGGCCGGCTCGATCGTGATGCCGCCGTTGCGCGCGGTCCACGCGGAACGCGGCCGGGTCGTCCTCACGCCCTGATAACGCTCAGAGTCCGACCCAGTCGGCGATCGGCAGGCGGCGGCGAGACGCGTCACTGGCCAGCAGGGAGACGCGGCCCCCCAGATTGGTGACGCGCATGGGGCGGTACCAGCTGAACCCCTCGTTCTGGGCGGCGATGTACCACATGCCAGGCGGCAGGTCGAAGGCCGCCACACCGGCTTCCCCGGCCACGCTCTCGACGAAGTTGAGGTTCGGGTTGCCCCCCGCGGCCACGGCCGCCGCCTGGAGACTCTGCGTGCGCTTGCCGAGCCAGCGGGCGTAATATTTTTTGTAAGTGTCCAGCGCGGCCTCGCCGACCCCGTTGCGAGCGTTGTAGTCGTTGATGATCCGGTTCAGTTCCGTGGTCACCTGCTGGCACCAGATCTGACGGCCGTCCTCGGTGTTGATCAGGCCGCGGGCAAACTCGCTGGGCGTGTCACCGAACTTCTTGTAGACCTCATCGAAGCGCGGCAGAAACTCCTTGACCAGGGCGGGGTCATCCCGGTGAGCCAGGGCGAAATTTTCCCGGTATTTTTCCAGTTCGAGCGCCTGCAGCAGGAAGAAGCTCTTGACGGGTTGCAGCGGGGCCAGCGGTCTGAAGTTCTTGTTAGGCACGGGCGGCGCCGGACGCGTCTTGTTCCAGGCCGCCTCGATGCCCGGGAAGGTCCGCTCCACGTCGTAGGAGAACACCACCACGGGCACGCCCGGAGCGATCGGCCCCAGGGGGCTCTGCACCTTGATCTGCACGGGCACGGCCGAGGCCGCCTGGGCGAGCAGCAACCAGGCGGCGGCGGTGGCGGCGAAGAATCCAGGGCGCATCGTGCGGGCCTTTCCGGTGCGATTCGACGACATATCTCAAAGATCGCCCGTCGGCGACGGCGCGTCAGTGATCATGGTGGGTTTCGACATCTTCTGCGACAAGTTTACCCGGCGCGGGTGACAGCGCCCCAAAAGCAAGCGCGCCCCCCGTGACCGGGAGGCGTGCAGCGGGGTTATCCCCTGGGAGAAAGGAAGCGTCGTGCTAGACCGCGGCCAGCCCACGGCCGGCGGCCCGAGTGGTGGCGAGCGCGGCGGAGATGGCGCGTACCTCGTCCAGCATCCGGGCCGGGTCCGCGTGAGCGGTGATTGCCTGCCCCACGCCCAGCGCATCGGCCCCGGCGCCCAGCGCGAAGGCGGCCGAGTGACGCGTGAAGCCACCCGCCAGCAGCAGTGGCAGCGAGACCACCTGCCGGATCTCGGCGGTGTTGCCCAGGGCCGCGACCGCCCCGGACAGCGCCGAGAAGGTGTCTTCGGCTTGCGGGCCGACCTGACCTTCGGTCTGCAGCATGGCCACGCCAAGATGCTCCAGTTCCAACGCCAGCGCCTTCTGCTCGGCGATCGGCAGGTAGCCCGACACCGTCACGCACAGCGGCGTGCGGTCGCCCACGGCCGCCTGGACCGTGCGCGCCCAGTCGAGGATCTGCGCGGCGGAGGGGTGCACCCCCTGCTTGTAGAGGGCATCGAAATTGCCGAGTTCCAGCACGTCCGCCTTGTCGGCGCAGGCAATCAGGGCCTGCGGGTCGGTCGACGACACGAAGACCACCAGATTGGTCGCTGCCTTCACCGCGTCGATCAGGCTCACGTCGGCCGCGATGTCCACGGCCTGGGCGCCGCCCGCTTCAGCGGCCCGGGCGATGGCCACCACCCGCTCGCGGTCAAAGTTGGTGATGCCTGCGATCACCTTGAACAGGTTGCGTTCGATGAGGGCGGTGTGAAGGACGTGGCGATGATTCATGAAGCAGCTCCTCAAGGGTGGCCGGCGGCGACGGGGTCGACCCGGCGGGAAAGCGCGCCCATTATAGTGGCGCCCGGGGGGACTTACAAGCCGCTTGTTGGTTGTCTCGCGCGCGGCGTATGATGAGGCCGGCCCGCGGGTGGGATCCTGAGGTGCCTGCAATGAACTCCCCCGAGGCGGCGAACCGCTCCCCTGTTCTGCTCCTGCGCGGGGCTTCCAGACGCTACGACCAGGCGGCGGAGGCCGGCGGCGCCCGACCGGCCCTGGACGGGGTCGACCTCGCGGTCGCGGCCGGTGAGATGGTGGCCCTGATGGGGCCGAGTGGGTGCGGCAAGAGCACGCTGCTGCACCTGGCGGGGCTGCTGGATACTCCGGACGGTGGAGAGGTGTGGGTCGCCGGGCGCGAGACGGCCCGGCTCTCCGACAACGAGCTGACGCTGTTGCGTCGCCGGCAGATCGGCTTCGTCTCCCAGTTTTTCAACCTGCTGCCGACCTTGACGGCGGCTGAAAACGTGGCCTTGCCGCTGGTGTTGGCCGGAATTTCACGGGCCGCGGTGCGGACCGCCGTCGCGCGGGTGCTGGCGCAGGTGGGCCTGGAGAGCCTGCACGAACGCTACCCGCACCAGCTGAGCGGGGGACAGATGCAGCGCGTGGCCATCGCCCGGGCGATCGTCCACACCCCGGCCCTGCTGATCGCCGATGAGCCGACCGGCAGCCTGGATTCGCTCAGCGGGGAAGCCGTGCTGGCGATCTTCCGACAACTTAACGCCGAGCACGGTCAGACCATCCTGCTGGCCACTCACGCCCCCGAGGCCGCGGCGGTCTGCCATCGCGTGGTGCGCCTCCGCGACGGGCGGATCGTGGCGGATGGAGGGCCCGCGGCGTGAGTCAGCCCGCCTTGCAGGGGCGCCTGCGCATTCCCGGCTTGCTGCTGCTGGCGCTGTTCTGGCGCCACCTGACCCGCCATCGCCTGCGCTCGGCCCTGACCTTGCTGGGCGTGGCGCTTGGCGTGGCGGTGGCGGTGGCGGTCCAGCTGGCCAACGGTACGGCCCTCGACGCCTTTGCCCGCACGACCCGCGCGGTGGCCGGGCCCGCCGTCTGGCAGGTGGTGCAGCCGGGGGGCGAGGTGCCTCAGACCCTGGTGCCGCGCCTGCGTCCGCTGGTCGACCTGGCCGTGCTCAGCCCGGTGCTGGAAGCGGCCGCCGTGACGGCCGATGCCGCGAGGCGGCCGCTTCGCCTGGTGGGCGTTGACCTGCTGGCCCCCGGCGCCTTTCGCGGCTACGCCCAGGCCGCGGCAGGCGGCGTGCGGGCGGCCCCCGCGCTGGACCAGGGCTGGCCGAATGGCCTCTGGATCACCCAGGAAGCCGCCCGCAAGCTGGCGCTGTCGGAGGGGCGTCGCCTCGGGGTGCTGGTCAACGATCGGCGCGTCGACCTGCCCGTGCTGGGCGTGTTGCCGGGCGGGCCGGACACGGCGGGGCTCGACCCCTGGATCGCGTTTCTCGATGTGGCCGCGCTGCAGGAACTGACCGGCCGGACGGCCTCGCTCGACCGCATCGACCTCACGCCGCGTGAGGGCGTGACAGCGGCGGAACTGCGCCAAGCGTTCGAAGGCCTGCGCCTGCCGGGGGTCAGCCTGGCCGACCCGGCCGACGCGACCCGCTCGGCCGAGCGCATGCTGGCCTCGTTTCGGATGAACCTGATGGCGCTTTCGTTCGTGGCGCTGGTGGTCGGGGCTTACCTGATCTACAACGCCGTCTCCATTTCCGTCGTGCAGCGGCGCCGCGAGGTCGCCATGATGCGCGCGGTGGGGGCGCTCAGACGGCAGATTTTCGGCATCTTTGCGCTGGAGGCCGTGCTGGTCGGCAGCCTGGGGGGCCTGCTGGGGCTGGGCTTGGGCAGCGTGCTCGCGCGCGGGGCCGTCGCCGCGGTGAGCCAGACGGTCGATGCGCTGTACGTCGACACCAGTGCCCAGGCGGTGGCCTGGGACCCGCTGCCCTTTGCGATCGGCTGGGTGGCCGGCGTGACGTTGTCCCTGGTGGCGGCGTTGGCCCCGGCGCTGGAAGCGGCCGGAACCTCCCCGGCCCTGGCCATGCGGGCGGGCTCCTGGGAGGCCCGCCAGCGCGGGCGCAGCGGGCGCTGGGCGCTGGTCGGGGTGGGCCTGGTGGCCCTGGCCGCGGCGGCTGCCAGCGTGCCCGCGCACGGCGGCCCGCCCTGGGGCGGCTACCTCGCCGCGGCCTTGCTGGTGCTGGGAACCTCTTTCTGGGCGCCCCTGACGGTGGAAGGCCTGTCCTGGGCCGTCGAGCGCCTGACTGCGGGCGGCCGGCTGTCGGCCCCCGTCCTGCTGGGGGTGCGCAACTTCCGACGCGCGGTGGGGCGCAACGGCGTGGCCGTAGCGGCCCTGATGGTCGGCGCGGCCATGACCGTGGGGGTGGCCACCATGGTGGGCTCGTTCCGTGGGACGGTCACGGCCTGGATTGAAACGACCTTGCCGGGGGCGTACTACGTGAACCCGGCGGCGGCCGGCACGACCTCGGGCTTCGGGGCGATCGCCACGCTCGACCCGAGCCTGCCCGCCATCCTGCGTCGCGTGCCGGGCGTGGTCGATGTGGAAGCCTTCCGTGAGCGCGTCTTGCCCTACGCCGGGGTGGCGATCCGGCTGGGCGGGGCCGACATGGACGTGCTGGCGCGGCACGGCTCGATGGTGTTGCGCGACCCGGGTGACCCGCGGGGCCTGTTTGCGGCCTGCGTCGGTACCGACCGGGTGCTGGTCTCCGAGGCGCTCTCGATCAAGCACGGCGTTGACCCGGGGGAGGACCTGCTGCTGCCCACGCCGCTCGGGGTTCGTCCGTTTCGCGTGCTGGCCGTCTACCACGATTACTCCTCGGACCAGGGCTATGTCCTGATGGACCGCCAGACCTACCAGCGCTGGTGGCGGGACGACGCCATCACCGACATCGCCGTCTACGCGGCCCCCGAGACGGACCGCGAGGCGCTGCGCGGGCATCTGCAAACCGCCTTGGGCGCGCGCCCCGTCACGCTGGTGGCCTCGGAAGCGGTGCGGCAGCAGGTGATGAAGGTCTTCGACGACACCTTCGCCATCACCTATGCCTTGCACGCCGTCAGCATCACGGTGTCCCTGCTCGGGGTGGCCGGCACGCTGGCGGCATTGGTGCTGGAGCGCAGCCGCGAGATTGCGATCCAGCGCCAGATCGGGCTGCTCCGGCGGCAAGTGGCGGCCATGGTCATGACCGAGGCCGGTCTGATCGGCCTGGCCGGAGCCGGGCTCGGCCTGCTGGGCGGCGGCATGCTGGCGCTGCTGCTGATCGAGGTGATCAACCGGCAGTCGTTCGGCTGGAGCGTCGGCTTCGCCATTCCTTGGGGCTTCGTGGCGGGCACGGTGGCGGCCGTGGTGGGGGCGGCGGTGCTGGCGGGCTGGCTGCCGGCGCATTCGGCGGCGCGGGCCCGCCTGGCGGAGGCAATGCGCGATGAGTAGGTTGGATCCTGCCCCTACAGCCTCGAGCGGCCTGGCCCGCATCGGCACCACTGCCCTCCGCCTGGCTTGCGGCCTGGCCACGCTGGCATTGGCGACGCCGGTGGCGGCAGAGGCCTTCCGTCCTGCCTTGCCGGGCTACCGTTTTGCCTTTCCCCGGGATCACGCGGCCCACCCGGATTTCCGGACTGAATGGTGGTACTACACGGGGCACCTGCGGGCGGCGGACGGGCGGGCCTTCGGCTACCAGCTGACCTTCTTCCGGGTTGGGACGGTGCCGGGTCTCCAGCTGGGCGCGGCCGTTTCGCCGTGGCGATCGGACGGCGTGATGCTGGCGCACTTCGCCGTTTCGGATTTGCAAACCTCACGCTTTTTGACGGCAGAACGCCTGCAGCGCGGGGGAGTGGGGCTGGCGGGGGCCCAGGCGGGGGCCTACGACGTCTTTCTGGGCGGCTGGCGCGCCTCGCTGGCCGGTTCGGCCCATCGCCTCGCCGCCCAGGATGGCCGGCAGCAGCTGGCGCTGACCCTCACGCCGCGCAAGCCCGTGGTGATTCACGGCCAGCAGGGGGTGAGCCGGAAGTCGGACTGCCCGACCTGTTCGTCGCATTACTACTCGCTGACCCGGTTGGACACCCAGGGCACGCTCACGGTGGCCGGCGAAACGCTTGCGGTGACCGGGCAATCCTGGATGGACCACGAGTTCGGGTCCAACCAGATGGGACGCCTGGAAGCCGGCTGGGACTGGTTCAGCCTGCAACTGTCGGATGGGTCGGAACTCATGCTCTATCAGCTGCGGCGCACGGATGGCTCGCCCGTCCCGCAATCGTCCGGAACCTGGGTGCCCGCCACGGGGCCCGCTCGCCATCTTCCGCTGAAAGCTTTTGCGATTCAGCCCACCGGCCGCTGGAAAAGCCCGGCCACGGGAGGCGTTTATCCGCTCGGCTGGCAGCTGCGGGTCCCGGAGGAAGACCTCGACCTCACGGTCACCCCGGCCTTCGAAGGCCAGGAATGGCAAACGCCTGGGTCGACGGGAGAAACCTACTGGGAGGGCAGCGTGAAGGCCAGCGGCACCCGGCGGGGGAAGCCCCTCGGTGGAGAAGGTTACGTTGAACTCACGGGCTACGCCCG
>JAYKJB010000107.1 GCA_035285325.1 Candidatus Sericytochromatia bacterium | reverse complement strand
AGAATACTGCCGGGGAGACCCGGTGGGAAGGTAGCCCGCCGCCAGGACCTTTAAGATTCCACCGCAAGGTGTGAACCTGGCCCCCCGTTCCCCGCAAGGGTTGAGCGGGGGGTTGGTCTTTTGGGGGTAAATCTGGCCGGCAAGCTGTGGTGGCGAGACGGGAGACCAGAACCTCGGAGGCTGGTGATGGGCAAGCGTAAGCGCGGCCGCGCGCGACGACGGGCTGCAAGGCGCCAGGCGCTTCAGAACCCTGGTCCCCCCGCTCGTCTGGCTGGGCGCTGGTCGGGGGATTGGGCGGATCGCTGGTTGTTACCCGCTATGCCTTATCTGTTCGTGTTGCTGATTGTCGGCGACGAAGGGGCGCTCCGGGTTGGCTGGTGGGTCGGTCTGGTGGTGGCGCTTCTGCTGTTGGGGGGAGGTCTCTGGGCCAAGGTCCGCTGGGGCCCTGGCATCGCGGGCCTGCGGCCGTTGCTGGTTCGGCGGGCCTACTGGGGCGCCGTGCTGGTGGCGACGCTGGCTGGCCTGGGGGCCTACTGGCTCGGGGTGTGCCTCGATGAACAAGCCTGGGTCGGCCTGCGCGTGGTGTGGGTATGGGGACCGACCTTTGCCGTGTACGGGTTGCTCTTCGGAGGCCCTTCGCTGGTTTCGGCCTGGGATGACTGGCGCCGCGGACGCACCGGATGTCCGTAGGTTTCTGGCTTTGCTCGCTTGCCAGCGCGTCCCTTCCGCGGCGTCTTGTTTACTTCACCGGGTGGTCCGGCGCTCGGCGCTTCACGCGGCGGATGCGAAAAGGCCCTTCGACTTTTTCTTGGAAATTCAAGCGGTTTCCGTCATCAGATAGATTGGGAGCCTTCGTCGTGTTGCCCTGGATGCTGCGATCACCACAGGCGTTTCGCAGGTGCCGTCAATGGTGGCGCGTCGCCTCGTCAGCACACGCACCCCTCGGCTGCTGCTGGGGGCCACCGCGCGTGTGAAGAACAGCGACAGCCCGTCCCTCGAGAGGGGGCCAGCGTATTCCCGGTTCGGCGTGTTGACCTGGGCCAGCCCCCTGTCGCTGTCAGGCGACGGGGCGACCACCCCCTAGTGATATCACGCTGCAAGCCTGGCTTAAACGATTACTCAGGGAAGCACATTTCTGGGAGGGAGCTAATTCTCCGGCTGTCATCTGAGTCCACCCCTTGTTAATGGTTAAGCGATGATTAATAATTAATGGTATTTTAGTTCCCGTTCGCCACGAGTGAAGGCTCCCCAATCTAGTCAGGTTATTTCGATGCAATTCATATGCGGTGATGGACTCAGGCTTGCCAAGGCTCGGGCTCTTTGCATAGGGCTTCTCGTGCTTTTCGCTTCCGGTGCTTGCGGACGTCCGCTCGGTGGCCAGACCGAGAAGTCTTCTCACTCGCAGGCGCTGTCGCTTGGGACCGGCCCGTTTCTTTGGGGCGTCTCTACCGCCGGTTACCAATGGGAGGGGCAAGACAATACCTCTCAGTGGGCGGCTTTCGACGCCGCTGGAAAAACTGCGGAGCGGAATTTGCGTGGCGCGGATGGCCTCGTTCGATATGACGAGGATTTGCGCTTGGCGAGAGGCCTCGGTTGCAATGCCTTCCGCACCAGCATTGAGTGGTCGCGCATCGAACCCCGAGAAGGGCAGCGTGATCCGGCAGCGATCGCCCACTATCACAGCTTGCTACGTTCGATGCGGGCTGAGGGGCTTGAACCCATTATCACGCTCATGCACTTCAGTTATCCCGCCTGGCTCGATGCGCAGGGCGGCTGGGAAGGTCAGGCAGCCCCTAAGGCCTTTGCCAGGCACGTGGCCTTTATCGCTAAGGAGTTCGGCCAAGAGGTTCGCTGGTGGTTGACCTTCAATGAACCTAATATCTTTCTGCTCGGTTGGCTCACTCCGGCATTTCCACCGGGTAAGCGCAATTCCTTGGGCGCCGTGCGCGTCGTCAATCGGCTCGTGGAGGCCCATCAAGACGCCTACGACGCCATCCACGCCCACGATCCCGACGCCATGGTGTCCTTCAATATGTACACGGCAGAGTGGAGTTTGGGGCAGCCGCCGCTTGGCAGGGTTGAGTCAGCGAGCGAGCAAACTGAACGGCGCCTACTAGAGGAGGAGACGATTCACGATGCCTTTGGCCGTGGCGGTCGCAAGGTGGATTATGCTGCTCTGGACTACTATGCCAAGATTTACCTCTCGCTTCCGGTTCGGTTTCCTCGTCCCGACCAGTGGGAGGTTCATCCGGAAGGCCTCTACAAAGCCATCAAGCGTTTTTACGTCCGCTATAAACTACCCGTACTGATTGCCGAGAATGGCATGGCAACAGGAGACCTGGCTCCTCGATCCGATGGTTGGACGCGAGCGGCTTACCTTCGAGCGCATATCGCTCAGGTGCAGCGCGCCCAGGCGCAAGGGGTCCCTGTCATCGGGTATGTCCACTGGTCCATCACCGACAATTACGAGTGGGGTTCTTTTTCCCCTCGTTTTGGTCTGTTTAGCGTCGATTGCCGTCAACAGCGCTTCACTCGGGTGCGAACGGAGGGGGCTGATGCCTATGCCGAGTTGATTCGCATGGCTGGGCTCACCAGGTCGCAAGCGCCTTGAACCTCAGCGTGCCGGGCGCTTTCCCGCGGCATCGTACGCCCCTGAGAGGCAATCTTTCGGATCATTCGCTTCGCTTTACAAGTCGGCAGGCTTCAGGGTAGGCTCTTGGCCATGCAGACGAACGGGCCTGCGGCCACCTTCGACGCGCATCACCCCACCCGCGTGGGTGGGTGGCGAATGCACCGAAAGCGCGCTGCCAAACTCCATCTGACCGTTCGGCTAATCCTCCACCTGCTGTGACCATCTACCGAGCCCTGCTGGGCTCGGTTTTTTTCTTGGAGACCATCCCCGATGCTGAAATTTCTGCCCAAAGACCTGAGTTTTTTCGAACTGCTCGAGGCCTCCGCGGCGCGTATTTACGATGCCACTTGCGAATTGCAGCGCTTCGTCGCGGGTGATGCCGCTGCCGGTGAGGCCCTGCGCGAACGCCGTAGGGCGGAGCACCGTCGCGAGGGGCCCACTTATGCGTTGATCGACAAGCTTAACGGCACCTTCTTGACACCGCTCGATCGCGAGGACCTGCATGATCTTGCTTTTCGCCTGGACGACATTCTGGATGCCGTTCTGATCTCTGCCGATCGTGTGACGCTATACCGCATTGAGGCTTATGCCGGCCACGTCCCTGCGATGCTGGCGCTTCTGATGGGAACACAGGGGCCGTTGCAGGCTGGCTTGGTGGCGTTGCGTTCGCCTCAGACGCACGCCCTGGCCCTGGAGCAGGCCCGCGTGTTGCACGGCCTCGGACTGGAGGGTGATGATCTGCATCACCAGGCGCTCGCGGCCCTCTATGCCATTCCAATGGAAGGCCCCCAGCTGGTGCTAGAGGCGATCAAGCTCAAAGAGATCTACGACCAGCTCAAACGCGCCTTGGATGCAGCAGAGGACGTCGCGGACATCCTGCACGCGATTGTTGTCAAGAACGCCTGAGGCCAGACCCCATGAGCATGGCTCTGATTCTCCTTGCCACCATTGTGGCGCTGGCCCTTTTCTTTGATTTCATCAACGGTTTCCACGACACCGCCAATGCGATCGCCTGTTCGGTCTCCACTCGCGTCTTGACGCCCGCGGTTGCCATCGCCCTGGCGGCTTCCATGAATCTGTTCGGGGCTCTTGTCAGCACCAAGGTTGCGGCCACGATCGGGAAGGGCATCTTGGTGCCCGCCTTCGTCACGCCGGAACTGGTCATCGCGGCTCTGCTCTCAGCCATTGGCTGGAATCTCCTCACCTGGTGGTGGGGATTGCCGTCCAGTTCAAGTCACGCACTGATCGGGGGCGTGGCTGGTGCGGGTTTCGCTGCCGGTGGGGCCGCGGCCTTGAAGCTTGACGGGCTTCTGAAGATCGTTCAGTCACTGCTCGGCTCGCCCTTGCTGGGGTTCGTGCTCGGAGCAGGCTTGATGTTGTCACTGTACCTGATCTGTCGCTGCTGGGCACCCGGTACGGTCCGTCAGACCTTCCGCCCCATGCAGGTGCTGGCGGCGGCTTTCATTTCGTTTACCCATGGAATGAACGATGCCCAGAAGAGCATGGGCGTGATTCTGCTGGCCCTGATCGGGGCAGGGGCACTGGGGGGCGGGGCTGAGGTGCCGCTCTGGGTCAAGCTCAGCTGCGCCATCGCCATGGCGGGGGGCACTGCGGTAGGTGGATGGAAGATCATCAAGACGATGGGGACCAAGATCGTCAAACTGCAACCCATCAACGGCTTTGCGGCCGACTTCACCTCGGCCAGCGTGATTCTAGGGGCTTCGAGCCTGGGGCTTCCCGTGTCGACCACGCACGTGGCCGCGAGTTCGATCTTGGGCGTCGGAAGCACCCGGCGCCTGTCAGCCGTTCGCTGGGGCGTGGCAGGCACCATGGTGTTGGCCTGGATCTTCACCATTCCAATCACCTTCACGCTCTCGGCTGGGATGTACGGGATCGTGAAGACTCTGCAAAGCAGTCCTGCGGCTCTTCAGCACGCAAGTGGTGTGAGGGCGCGACCATGACGCTAGTGGACCTTTCTCGTGCCCCATCCGCCGGAGAACTGGTGGTGTCGGGCTTGGCGCTGCTCGATCCGGATCCGGTGGCCTGCGATCTGACGTTGGCGGCTCTGCGAGCAGGTAACCTGGCGCCGCTCGTCCTGCACGATCCGCGCGAGGCCCTGACACTGGCGCGCGATGGGAGCCTGGACTTGATTGTGGCTGAAATGCGACTTCCCGTCCTTGATGGGCTGATCTTGTTGGAACTGTTGCGCGAGCAGGCGCCGACGGTTCAGGTAATTTTCGTGGCCGCTCAGGCCACCCGGCACGAAGTTTTGCAGGCCTTGCGTCGCGGCAGGGCTTTTGATTTCTTTTTGAAACCCCTGGTGCAGCCACAAGAGCTGATCTTGTCGATCCACCAGGCTTTGCAGCGTAAAGCCGCACTGGAACTCGGGCGCCCGCAGAAGGCCCAAGGCAATCCGGGCCTGAGTCCGCGCGAACTCGCGGTGGCTGAATGGCTGGTGGCCGGCGTACCACCTCAGGAGATCGCGCGGCAGCTCGGGTTGAAGGAAAAATCTGTGCGCAACACCCTCTCCAGCTTGTATCAGCGGTTAGGGGTCAATGGTCGCACAGAAGCCGTTCTTCGTTGTCTGTCGCTGGGGGTGAGCGCAAAGCGCCTTCCAACCGTGAAGCCCTAGTCCCCTCACCCTCCCTGAGGAATCCGGATGCGGTCGGCCCCGCAGACGAGTTCGAGGTCCCGTCGCCATACTCGAGCTCCCCAGGCCGCCTTGCGGGTCAGGTGCGGTTCGAGACCCGCGAGTTCCACGCCAGATAGATGAATGGTGAGGGGCTCGTGGCGAGAACCTGGGCTCACCGCTTCCAGCACGGCGGTCTGGTGATGCGCGCGGTCGAGCACGTCTGCCAACCTCACGATGGCAGCCAACCGCAGGATCCTTTTCAGGTCAGGCCGACGCAGGGCTTCGAGACCGCGGGGATTGCGCTTGCGATGATTGAGCACCAGCAACCCGACATCCCTACGGAGTGACGCGGGCCAGGCGTCCGTGAGGGCATCGTGCATCACGAGGTAGCGGCCGTGACGGTGGTGATACTCCGGGTCGATCAGGGCCCCGATGTTGAGAAGATAAGCGGCAGCCAGTACGGGGGACCAGTCCTCACGCTGGATTCCGCTGAAGTACCGGGTGGTGCTGAGCAAGCGTTCACATAGCCGTGACACACACTCCGCGTGGGCGGCATGGGCTTGGTATTTCACCACCAGTGCACGACATGTCGCCCGCAGCGCCGGCGACAGGGCCTCGTCGTCTGCCACGGGTCAGGTTTCCTGGGGTTTCAATTGGCCCCGCCCCGTCCGTCCGTGGCCCCCCTCCGTATCATCGGGCCTCCCGGCGAACAAGGTGCTGGGTTGGTGCCCCCAGGTTCGCTCGTAGGTGAGCAGATGACAGAGCGAGTTCCATCGAGCCATCTCTTCGTTCACGGGATTCCTCCAATGCGCGCCAGGCGCCTGATCGGTTCTTTCATGGTGGCTTGAGGACGCCATAGGGGTGCAAGGGTCCTTTCTCAAACCTTAACTTTTGATGGGGTTTCAGGCCCTGAAAACAAGGACATCTGTCCTGCGGCGCGGCGGGATGACTGCCTCAATGGCCGCGTTCAAGCCAACGGACGCCGGCAGGTCCAGCGATAGACGATTGGCAGCAAGTAGAGCGTCAGCGCGGTGGAGCTGAACAGCCCGCCGATCACCACCCAGGCCAGCGGGCGCTGGATTTCCGCGCCGATGCCGCTGCTCAGGGCCAGCGGCACGAGTCCCAGGCTGGCCA
>JAYKJB010000106.1 GCA_035285325.1 Candidatus Sericytochromatia bacterium | reverse complement strand
GCGACGGCTACGGCAGCCAGCCCTTGGCCTTGGCCTCGCTCACGCAGTGTTTGCCGATGCGTTCACCGAGCTTGAGGCCGTCGTCGTTGTCCTTGCGGAAGTGGATGCCGCCCCACAGCCGGCTCATGGCAGCCTCCCGGGCCTGCGCTTCGAAGGCCTTGGCCTCCTGCGGGAAGTACTGCCGCAACACCACCGAGGCAGCCATCGAAGCGGTGGCGTGGCCAGATGGCCAGGAGGGGTGGGGCGGGGTCGGGACCACCGTGCGCAGACTCTTGCCGGCCGGCGCGACCATGATCGGGCGCGGCACGCGGTTGGCGTACTTGGTGTCCCAGCAAGCGATGAAGGCGTCGGCCAGGGTCATGTGCAGGACATTCAACATGCGCGCCGCATGGGGCGTGTCCATGACCTGGTTGGCGATCGCCCGGCGGGCGATGTCCGACCAGATGATGCCCATGGAATCCGGCTTGATCGGCTTCTTCTTGGTCAACACGGCGCGGCGCGCGATGTCGTTCCAGAGGATCGCCGGCACATCGAAGTTCCAGAAGATGGCGCGTTCGATCTGGTGCGGCGTCAGCGTGTCGTGGATCGCATCGACCTCGCGATAGGCCTTGGCGAAGGTCGGGTTCTTCATGTCGTGCTGCCAGTCGTAGTGCATGCGGAATTGCTGCCCGTTTTTCAGCATCCAGGTGCGCCACTGGCCGGCCCCGGATTCCATCGGGGCCTCCACCCACCACTTGCCGGGCAGCTTGGCCACCGGCGGGTTGGGCCTGTTGGCGCCGTCGTCACCGCGCGCGGCCAGCACCGCCTTGGCGACCTTCTCGCCGATCGCGAAGCCCGCCTCGATGTCGCTGCGGAAGGCTGCCCCCGCCGCCACGCGGGTTTCCCCGACCAGGCGCGCCTTCTTCAGCAGCGCCTCCTTGTGGTCCGGGAACAGCTCGGCCAGGGTCATGGCCGCGGCCATGGAGATGGCGGCGTGTTCGGAGGGGTAGCTCGGGATGCCCGGTTCACCCGCCACGGGCTTGAGGAAGGGGTTGACCTGGGCCGGCAGGGGGCGATGATGCAGGGCCTTGGCCTTCCACGTGACCACGGTCGCGTCGTACATCGCCGCATGCACCAGGGCCAGCGCCCGTGCGCCGCGGGGGGGGACCATGCTGGCCGTGATGATCTCGGCGCGCACCTCCTCGCTCCAGCGCAGCGGCGGCGGTACGTCGTTCCAGTAGCTGATGGCCTTCAGGTCGTCCGCGCTGCGGCGCTTCTGCCAGTCGACGATCTCGGCCATCTCGGCCTTGGCCGCCGGCGTGCCCCAGACCGGCGGGGCCGCGGGCAGAAAGTCCTTCACGTCTCCGATCACGGCGGTTTTCCAGCCGGCCGCTTCGGGCGAGACCGACAGCGGCATCTGCGGCGGCGTCGGCAAGGCTTCCGACAGACCCGCCTGTGCGGGCAGGGCGGGCAGGCTCGTGCCGATGAGGGCGACCAGCACGGCCAGGGGCAGAAGACGGGCGTTGGACATCGCGACGGTGGCTCCGGATGAAAAAGGGATCCCGCCTCCGTATACCCGTGAAGGCCCGTGACTATGCCGGCCGGAAGAGCAGCCGAAACGCGCCTGGAAGGGCCTCTGGCGCTTGCTGGCGCCGTTGACAAGCCTTCGGGCGAGGCTTAAGCTGAGGCGCCCGGCAGGGATCCAACGACGAGGAGGACGATACGATGCCGTTCATGCTTCCAGACCTGACTTACGATTATTCGGCGCTCGAACCCCACATCGACGCGCGCACGATGGAAATCCATCACACCAAGCATCACCAGACCTACATCACCACGGTCAACAAGGCGCTCGAGGCGCACGAGGAGCTGGCTCAGCTGTCGGTGGTCGAGCTGATGAAGGATCTCTCGCGGGTGCCGGACAGCATCCGTCAGGTCGTCATCAATCACGGCGGTGGCCATTTCAACCATTGCCTGTTCTGGACCATCATGGGGCCCAACGGCGGCGGTGAGCCTGCCGGCGAATTGAAGGCCGCGCTGGATGAGACCTTCGGCGATTTCGGTCAGTTCCGGGAGAAGTTCAATCAGGCGGCCGCCACGCGCTTCGGCAGCGGCTGGGCTTGGTTGACGCTCGACAGCGCCGGCAAGCTGGTGGTCGAGTCGTCGGCCAACCAGGACACCCCGCTGTCCGCCGGTCGCACGCCCCTGATGGGCATCGACGTGTGGGAACACGCCTATTACCTGAACTACCAGAACCGCCGGGCCGACTACATCCAGGCCTGGTGGAACGTGATCGACTGGAGCGCGGTGGCCAAGAACTACGCCGCGGCCAAGGCCCAGTCGGGCGTGCTCGCGACGGTCCGCTGACCGTCGCGGTGAGGGCGCGCCCACGCGCCCGAGCGCCCGCCTTCGTGATGGAGGCGGGCGTTTTTTTGCGTGCCGGGTTCACGCTTCGAAAGCGCCGGCCTGCTTGTCAAGGTGGCCGCAGCGTGACGTTCTCCCCGCATCCAGGAGCCGGCGGTGCGCCTGTGACGGACCAGCAGCGCCTGGCACGAGCGGCTGGCGCGTGACTGCCACGACGCTTACGGTTGCTGAGCCCCTCCGGACGTCGCCGCACTGCCCGTGAAGCGCGGCATGGTGGCTTCACCGGCCGCGCTGATGCCGTCGCGGCGCAGCACCTTCAGCACGGTCAGGGCCAGGATCTTAAAGTCGAGCCACCAGGAACGGTGGTCCACGTACCAGACGTCGAGCGCGAAGCGCGCCTCCCAGGTGATCGCGTTGCGGCCGTTGATCTGCGCCCAGCCGGTGATGCCAGGCTTGACGTCGTGTCGTCGGGCCTGTTCCGGCGAGTAGAGCGGCAGATAGTCCTGCAGCAGCGGGCGCGGGCCCACCAGGCTCAGCTCGCCGCGCACCACGTTCAGGAGCTGCGGTAACTCGTCCAGGCTGGTGCTGCGCAGAAATCGGCCAAAGGAGCCGAGCCGCTCGGCATCCGGCAACAGGGCCCCGGATGCGTCGCGCGCCTCGCTCATGGAGCGGAATTTCATCACCTCGAAGGGCTTGCCGTGCAGGCCCGGACGAACCTGGCGAAACAGCACGGGGCGCCCCACGCGCCGCGCCACCAGCACGGCCACCCCCAGCATCACGGGCGCCAGGCAGAGCAGCGCCAGGCCCGCCAGGCCCAGGTCCGTGAGGCGTTTGGCGAGGTCGTAGCCAGGGTGGGCTGGGGGCGTGACGGCCATGGGAGCCCTAGGGCAGGTCCAGGTCCAGGACGATCGGGCAGTGGTCGGAGCCCAGCACCTCCGGCTGGTGCCGCACGTCCGTCACGCGACCGCGCAGGGCCGGGCTGACCAGGAAGTAGTCGATGCGCCACCCGATGTTCCGCGCCCGCACGCCGGGACGGTTGCTCCACCAGGTGTAGTGGCCCTTTTCGTCCGGGTGGGCTTCCCGGAAGACGTCGTGGAACCCCAGCGCGATCAGGCGCTCCAGCACGGCCCGTTCTTCCGGCAGAAAGCCCGTGGTGCCCACGTTCGCTTTCGGGTTGGCCAGGTCGAGTTCCGTGCGGGCGGTGTTGAAGTCGCCCAGCACCACCACGCCCTCACCGCGCGCCAGGCGTGTCTGCAGATCGGCCATGAGCGTTTCGTAAAAGGCCAGCTTGAAGGGCACGCGGGCCAGGTCGCGGCCGCCGTTCGGGAAGTACACGTTGTAGATCGTGACCCCGGCGTGCGCCGTGATGATCAGGCGGCCCTCATCGTCATATTCCGGCACGCCCAGGCGCAGCGAAACCCCTTGCGGGGCTTCTCGGCTCCAGGTGGCCACGCCACTGTAGCCCTTCTTGACCTTGCACGGGTTGAACACCGCGTGGAAGCCCTCAGGGTTGGCGCAGGCCGGCGAGAGTTGCTCGGGTTCAGCGCGCACCTCCTGCAGACAGACCACATCCGGGGCGAGTTCGCCCAACCAGTGGTTGAAGCCCTGCCGCTCGCACGCGCGCAGGCCGTTGACGTTCCAGGAGGTGATGCGCATGGGAGGGGCATGATAGCACGGGGGTCTCTTGCACGACGAACGGCTCCTTGACAGGGGCGCGTGGTGCGTCGGATTGGTCTTTCTCGGGCGATAAACAAGGCATCTCCGTCCCCGTTTTCAAAGGAGTTTGCCCCGTGCGCCTGATTCGCCCTGCCCTGATCTTTGTCGCCCTCGCTGCCGGTGTGGCCTGCCAGCACCCGGCCTCCGCGCCGGCCATCCCGGCTGCTGCCAGGCCGGCCTCCACGCCGGCGGCCCGGCCGAGCTGGCACGCCCACGGCGTGCGGCTGCTGCGTCGCCAGCTCGAGCGCCAGACGGACCGGATGCGCGTGCGCCTCCCGGGTGCGGCGCAGATTTCCCTGGTCCCGAGCGCGCAGCGCGGCGTGCTGCATTTTCGTTGTCGCTACGACGTTTACGTGCCAGCCTCGAGCCTGCCTTGGGTATTCGAGGCCACAGGACGGGTCGACATGATACATAATCATGTTATTCTGGACCGCTTGCTTTCTTCATCCAAACCTGAGATGGACCAGCTGGCCTGGGCGGGAAAACCGCCGAGCCGCCTGGCGGATGGGGGAGACGGGTCCAGCCGGCCCATCGGGGCGACGCCACCGCAGTGAGGCGCGGCCCCCCATCAGCGGACACGCCATGACCCTCTTCAAACTGCGCAAACGCCTGGCAGATAAAGAAAAATCGCCGACGCTCGAGCTGCCCACGCTGGCGGTCGCAGAAGTCGATGACGCGCCGAAGGGGCGGTTGAATGCGGTGCCTTCCACCGTGTCCCTGATGTCCGCGGAGGTGCCGCCGCTGGAGTCGCCGGCCGCTCCGGCCGAGAGTTGGTCGTCCCCCTCCACCCTGGGCCATCGTCTACCGGAGAGCTGGAAGGAAGACGTCCAGGATGAAACGCTGCGCCTGATCGCCCATCCCACCGAGGTGCTGGTGCTCGGCCTGCGCCCCTGGACGGGCACCAGCTGGTCTGGCAAGCTCAAGCGGCGGGCCACCAGCGTGGTCACGGTCGACCCCGATGCGGCCCGCCTGGTCGAATGGCGTCAGGTGGCCGAGGTGCGCATCCAGGCTGCGCTGGAGAGCCTGACCTGGTCGCAGATGCTGATCGGGCGACGCTTCGGGGCGGTGGTGCTGGGAGACGCCCTGACCCATCAGGCCGATCCGCTGCATTTTCTGGGGCGCGTGCGGGACGTGCTGGCGCAGAATGGGTCGGTGGTCGGGGTGGTGCCCAACGCCACCTGGGGCGAAAACCGGCTCAAGTTGCTTCAGGGCGAGCTGCCGCGCGGCTATGAGCCAGGCTCTGCCCTGCATCGCTACAACCGCGATCGCCTGCGCGAGGCCCTGGCCTTTGCCGGCTATGCGCTGGTGGAGCTCTACACCCACCGCACCCCCTTCTTCGAGGGTGAGGAATCCGTCACGCCCGAGCTGTTTCCCGATACCGTCCTGCAGACGCTCGATCCCCACGACGATGCCACCGTCTCCCACCTGGTTTTCCGCGCGGTGCCTGCGACGCCGGATGACATGCTGCGGAGCCTGTTCCAGGAGCAGGAAGACCTCAAGCGCAGCGTGCGCAATGAGCTGACCCGCGCCAAGCGCGCCTGCGATGCCCTGAGCGAGCAACTGGCCACCGTGAATGCGCACCAGGACACCCTGATCAGCGAGATGGCCGACCAGCGCGCCACCATCAGCGGCATCAGCGAGCGGGCTGCCCGGCTGGAACAGAATCTTCGCTCCATGACCGAAGAACGCGACCGCGCCTGGCGCGAGCTGAACAGCGTTCGCCAGGCCTGGTGGTATCGGCTGTTCGGCGGCTTCCGACGCAGCGAGGCCGACGACTAGCCGACGCGGGGGACCTTGAATCCGCGAGGCTCAACGGGCACAGGCGGTCAGGCTTTCGTCCCGATCACGATATAGGTCAGCATGCCGCCAGGGTGCCAGTAGGTCCCGGCCTGAATGCCCGCGGCGATGCGGTCGCTCTGGGCGTGCTCCCAGTCATGGTAGTCGGCCCATTCCGCCTCACTGCCGCCGCCTGCCAGAAAGCAGGCCCTGATGCGTTCGGTGTTCTGCTGGAATTCGGCGAGCCAGTCCCGCAGTTCCTGGATGCGGGCCTGCTTTTCCTCGGTGTCGTAGGGGGGCACCAGGGCCGCAGCCTTGTCCGAGATGCGCACCTCGATCTGCTGCAGGCCGGCGGCCTGGAAGAGGCGTGGCAGGTCATCGCCGACGGCGTCATCCCCCAGCCCGAGTGCCCGTTTGCCGGCCTCGTAGTAGAGCTGGTAGCGCACCAGCTTCAGCCGATCCTCGGGAGCGTAGCGGCGGGTGTCGGCATCCAGCACCAGCGACTGCACCGAATGGTTCGGTTCGAAGGCCACCACGCGCCCACCGGGGCGCACCACGCGGGTCATTTCAGCCACCACGGCCGCTGCATCCGGCACATTGGGCAGTACGTGGTGGCTGATCGCCAGATCCGCCAGTCCGTCCGCCAGGGGCAGGCGGTGCAGCTCAGCCTGCGCGAAGCGATGCGCGACGGAATAAGGGCGTTCGGCCGCCTCACGTTCGGCCTCGGCCACCATCTCGGCCGACGGTTCGAAGCCCAGCACCTGAGACCCAGGTTTCATGTATAGCCCGAACAGGCCCGCCAGATAGCCCAGGCCGCTGCCCAGTTCGACCAGGGTCTTGACCGAGGCCAGCTCCAGCCGATGGCTGAGCAGTTCGATGTAGTCGTCGTTCCACTGGAAGTGGCGCACGTGGTTGGGCGTGGTGGCGACCTGGCTTTCCGCCGCGGTGGAAAATTCCGGCATGCCACCATCTTAACAGGTTGCCTGCCCGGGAAAAGGGATGGCGCGCACAGCCGGCCGCTTGACCGTGCGCCCACACGCCGCCTAGAATCGGGGCGCGAGCGGCCTGTTGATGCCGTTCCAGGCTGCGTGAACTTCGAATGGCTGCCCCGCTCCCGATCTTGCTCTGTCCCGCGTGCGGCGCGCCAGGTGGCGCGCCGTTCTGTCGCCGCGGTGATGGCGAGAATCTGCAAACCTGCCCGCGCTGCGACACGATCTACCGCATGGAGCGTCCGCTCTCGCTGGCCGCCCTGTATGACGGCGTCACGGTGCTGGAAAGCCTCGACCAGAGCCTCGACGCGGCGCGCTGGCGGCTCGGCTGGATGCTGTTCGCCTGCGACGTGCTCGGCGTGTCGCCGACCCCGCTGCTCGACAACGCTTGCGGCCAGGGTGCCTTCCTCGCGCTGGCGCGGGGTTTCGAACTCGGGCCGCTGGCCGGCTGCGATCTGACCCCGCGGGCCCGCCTGGTCACCGAGGTCACGGGGCAGGCGGTTCCAGCCTTCGATTTCGACGACGTCCGCCTCTCCTGGGAAGAGGCGCTCAACCCCCAGGTGGTGCTGGCCTGGGATCTGCTGACCAGCCTGCCACAGCCACGCGATGCCGTGTTGCACTGGGCGAACCGCCTGGGCGAGGGCGGCTTGTTGCTATTCTCGATTCCCAATGCCGATGCGCTGCGGGAGCAGGCGCGACCGGAAAAATGGCCCGGCCTGCAGCGTCATTACGAGCAGCTGTGCTACGTGGGGGAGGCGGGCCTCGAGGCCTTGCTGGGCAGTTATTTCCAAACCCGCGTGTATCGGGCCGTGCGTTTTCGCGGCGAAGACATCTTGCTGGGGGTGGCCACCGCGCGTGAACTGACGCTTCAGCAAGCCGAGTTGCTCGGGTCGGTGCTGGAGGCGCCGGCGGTCTTGCGGGAGGCGATTCGCGCCCGGGAGATCGGTCCGGCGGGGTTGCTGGGGCTGGGCTTGCTGGAGGGGAGCTTGGGCGACGCGGGCCTGGCGGAAGAGGCCGCCACGCGGGCGGAGATGGCGGGCGCGGCGCCTGCGCCGGCCGCCTTCGTGCGTGCCCTGGTCTCGCTGCGCTGTAACCGCTTGGAGCCGGCGCGGGTGGACCTGGCCATCGCGAGTCAGTCGCTGCGCTTGCGGGAGGCCAGCCACCACGTGCTGGTCACGGTGCTCGAACGGCTGCTGCATGAGGCCCAGACGCTCGGGACCGCGCGCATGCAGGCGGCCATCGAAGCCGAGGCCCAGCTGCGCCAGGAGGAGGCCCGGCTGCAGGAACTGGTGGAAGCGCCGCCCGGGGAGCGCGCGCCTGCCCCGGCCAGCGTGCGCCTTCCCCGGCGCGCCTTGCGGCGTGGGAGCTGGCTGGCCTTGCTGTCGGCCTGGGGCCAGGCCCTGTCAGCCAAGCTGCGGCGCTGGCCGCGCCCGGGGACCTCGCTCGCGGGGCAGCGCGCGCAGCGCGATCGCCTGCTCGCCCCTCATCTGGGCAAGCGGGTGGTGGTGGTCCTGCCCGGCGCGGACACGCAGGGGGGAATGACCCGCTGGCATCAGCTGGGGCTCGCGCTGGCGCGGGCCGGCTGCGTGGTGGTGCTGGTGGATGAGGCGGCCAGCTTCGAGCCGGTCGGGGACGGCCTGTTTCGGGCCAATCTGGTGCTCGCGCGCGAGTTGCGGCGCCCCTGGGTGGTGGTCACCGATCCGCGCCAGCTGACCTTGCTGACCCGTTTTTGTCTGGCCCGCGTGATCTACGACGCGCCCGTGCCGCCGGTGGCCCCGGCCACCGGCCCCCTGCTGGAGCCGGAGAGCGGGCTCAGCCTGCGCGCGCGGCGCGGACGCGGCGTGCGCGCCCGGGTCTCGGAGGCGCACCTGGCCCCCCCCGCTCCCTGGACGGGGGAGCGCTTGCAAGCCGCTCACCACACCCTGCTCACGGAGGCGAGCGTGGTGCTGGCGCGCAATGGCACCGTCTGGGAGGCCGCGCAGGGGGGGCGGGACGATGTCTGTTTGCTGCCTGATGGCGCCGAGCTGTCCGACTGGCAAGGGGAGGGGTTGCCGCCCCCCAAGGAGCTCCGCCCACTGGTGGGGGCCAACCGGCCGCTGGCTGGCTACGTCGGGCCGGTGGGTCAGGGCCTCTCGCTCGATTTGCTGGTGGCGGTGGCCGGGCGCCTGCCGCACTGGGCCTTCGTGCTGATCGGCCCGATCGGGAAAGTGCCGCTCGATTCGCTGCCGGTCAACATCTATCTGCTCGGCGAGCGACCGCTTGGCGAGCTGCCTGCTTACGTGCAGGCCTTCTCGGTGGCCATGTTTCCGGTGGCGCCTGAACCCATGCTTCACGGCTTTGCGGCGCCGGGCCTGATGGCCTGCCTGGCCGCCGGTAAGCCGGTGGTCTCGACGCCCTTTCCCGACGCGGCCGGTTATCGTGGACTGCGCACCGCGGAGGATGCCGAGGGGTTTGCGGCGGCCCTGGAGGTGTCCCGGGCGAGCATCGGCTTGCCGGCCGCTCGGGCCGTGCGCACGCAAGACGCCGAGCAGGTGGACTGGGGACGTCGCCTGGTGCCCTTGCTGGCTCGCTGGGCCACGCTGGAGCGGCTTCCGACGGATGTGGCGGTGGTGCTCAGCCGCACGCCCTGGTTGGCCAGCGCGAGCGATCATCGCGCGGCCCAGTTTGCACGCGCCTGGCGGTCGGCCGGCTGGCACGTCGTGTTTGCCCAGTGGGGCGAACTCGCGTCCGCCGACGGGGGGTCGCTCGCGCGCCCCGGGATCTCGGTGCTGCGGATGGCGGAGTTCGATCTGGTCGGGCACGTCAGCCAGCCGCCGAACGGTCGCTACGTGGCGATGATCAGCAGCCCCCACCCGGCCTTCGAGCCGGCCATCGAGGCCATGCAGGCGGCCGGGGCGGACCTGATTTACGACATGGTCGAAGATGAGGATGCCTTCCGTGAGGATGTGACCGTCGACCTTGGCGTGGAGGCTCGTCTGGCGGGTCTGGCGGACGTGCTGACGGCGCCGACGGTGGGGGCGGCCGCCGTGCTGGAGGCCCGCTGTGGCCGCACGGTCCACCCCGTGCCCGACGGCCTGGACCGCGAGCGCTTCGATCGCAAGCGGCGCTGGGGTCGGCCTGGCGACCTGCCCAGCGGAAAGCCGCTGTTCGTGTACGTGGGGGCCCTCTGGGACACCGTCTTCGACTGGGCCATCGTCGAGCGCGTGTTGCAGGCCTATCCGAGCGGCCACGTCGTGCTGGTGGGCGATTACACCGATCAGTGCCCCTTCCGGCCGCCCTCTCACTTGCACATTCTGGGCAGCCGCCCCCACGCCAGCATTCCGGCCTATCTGGCTGCCGCCGACGTGGTCCTGATGCCCCTGACGCTGGCACCCGGGCGCCCCGAACCCCGACCCGGCGAGGTGTTGGGGGCCCTGGCCCTGGGGCGGCCCGTGGTGGCGACCGCGTATGGTGAGCGCACCAGCTGGCCGGGGCTGCACCTGGCGCCCGATGCGGACGCCTTCGTGGCGGCCATCAGCCGGGCGCTGTCGCATCCCGTGGAGCCGGCCGTCTCGGAGGCGCTGGCCCGCATCAACAGCTGGGAGCATCGACTCGAGAGCCTGCTGGAATTGCTTTCGCCGCCGGTGGCCAGCGTGCTGGAAGAGCCGGGTGAGCCCCTTGATGCCGCACCGGTGGGCTCAACCGAGTTCGACCCGGCAGACCTTCTCGCCTCGCCGGTGGAGGCGTGGCAGACCTCAAGCCTGGCGACGGCATCCGATGCGGCGCTGCCAGCGGATGATTTCGAGACGCTTTCGGCCAATGCCCCGGCGTCGCTGGCGAGCGACCTCCGTGCTGCGCTCCCTGAAACTTCGCTGGCAGATGACCTGGCCCCTGCCGGGCCCGAGGCGTTGCTGGCGAGCGAGCTCAGTGCTGCGCTCCCTGAAACCTCGCCGGCAGATGATCTGGCCCCTGATGGGCCCGAGGGGTCGCTGGCGAGCGACCCGAGCGCCGCGCTCCCTGAGGCCTTGGGGGCGGGCGACCTCGCGCTGGGTTCGGACACCTCGATGCCGCTCGACCCGGCCGTGACGCCCTCGCCGGCGGAAAGCGCGCCCGGGCCCTCGGCGTGAGTTCGCCCTCGCTGCCCCATGTGGGGGTGGTCGTGCTGAACTGGCGTGGGGCCGCCTTGACGCGTCGTTGCCTGGCCAGCCTGCGGGCCGGGCCGGGCTACCGGCTGCAGGTGCTGGTGGTCGACAATGGCTCGGGCGAGGCCGAGGTGGCGGCTCTGAGCGAGTGGGCCGAGGTGCTGGCCTTGCCCGAAAACCTGGGTTTTGCCGGCGGCATGAACCGCGGGGCCGCTGCCTTGCTGGCGAGAGGCGTCAGCCACCTGCTGTTGCTCAACAACGACGCCGAACTGGATGGGGAGACCCTCGCCCACCTGCTGGCGGCCGAGGTGGCGATCGCCGCGCCCACCATCTGGCAAGGCCATTTTCCCGAGCGTTCCCGCAGCTGGTATGCGGGCGGCCGCCTCCGCTTGGGGGAACCCCTGCATGGCCGGCCGGGTGCCCATCGCGCGGGTCCGGTGGGCTTTGCCTCGGCCTGTGTGTTGCTGGTCGAGGGGTCGACCTGGCAGGCGCTGGGGGGGCTCGATGAGCGGTATTTCCTGTACCACGAGGATGTCGACTTCTGCCTGCGGGCCCGGGCGATCGGCCTCTGGCCGCACTGGGTGCCCCAAGCCGAGGCCTGGCACCTGGGAGGCGCCTCGACCGGGCGAGCGGCCGGTGTGCCGGCGCTGGTGGATTACTACGACACGCGCAACGGGCTGCGGGTGATTCGGACACGCCTGCGTGGTCCGGCGCGGCTCGCGGCCCTGCTGTGGTGGGCCGGCGTTCGCCTGCCGCGCAAGTTGCTGCGCATCTTGGCCCTGGGCCCTGAACGCCGGGCCGCCTTGCGGGCCGTTCAGCAGGGGCTGGGCGACGCCTGGCGCGGGCATTCGGGGGCCCGGGGCGCCGCCGCTGCCTGAGCGTCTCGAAGGCGGATGTGCCTTCGCCCTCGTGGGGCCCGTGGTCTGACCGCCGCTCTCAGCCGGCCGCCGCCGGTGGCAGGAGCTCGCGCAAAAGGAGTGCGCCCTTGCGAGTCCTCGGGTACACTCCTTCCATGGCTGAACGCGCATTCATCACGGGCATCACGGGGCAAGACGGCAGCTATCTGGCCGAGTACTTGCTCGACCAGGGCTACGAGGTGTACGGCCTGACCCGTCGCTCCAGCCAGCCCAACGACGAACGCATCGCGCACCTGAAAGGACGCTTGGCCCTGCTCTCGGGTGATCTGCTCGACAGCCAGAGTTTGCTGGAAGCCCTGGAGGAGTCCCGGCCGACGGAGGTCTACAATCTGGCCGCCCAGAGCTTCGTGGGGGCGAGCTGGGGCCAACCGGTGTTGACGGGAGAAGCGACCGGCCTGAGCGTCACGCGGTTGCTCGATGCCGTGCGCAAGGTGGCGCCCAAGGCGCGTTTCTATCAGGCCAGCACCTCCGAGATGTTCGGCAAGGTGCAGGCCGTGCCGCAAAGCGAGGCGACGCCCTTCTATCCCCGTAGTCCCTATGGCGTGGCCAAGGTCTATGGCCACTGGATCACCGTGAATTACCGGGAAAGCTACGGGATGCATGCCAGCAGCGGGATCCTCTTCAACCACGAGAGCCCGCGCCGGGGGCTGGAGTTCGTGACCCGCAAGATCACCGACGGGGTGGCCCGCATCAAGCTGGGCCTGACCGATTCGCTCACGCTGGGCAACCTGGATGCCCGGCGCGACTGGGGTTTCGCGGGGGACTACGTGCGGGCCATGTGGCTCATGCTGCAGCAAGCGCAGCCGGACGATTTCGTGATCGCCACGGGGGAGACCCACAGCGTGCAGGAGTTCTGTGAGCTGGCGTTCGCGCACGTGGGGCTCGACTGGCAGGCCCACATCCAGCAGGATCCGCGCTTCATGCGCCCGGCCGAGGTCGATTTGCTGATTGGCGATCCCACCAAGGCCAAACGGGTGCTTGGCTGGGAGCCCACGGTGCGCTTCCCGGAGCTGGTGGCCATGATGGTCGATGCCGATCTGGCCCGTCTCGCCCCGCTGGCCGGCCAGACCCGCACCGTCCCCGCCGCTCAGCCGCATTCGGCTGCCCCCACGTCCTGACGGCCACCCCGCTTGCTGGGCGCTGCGGGAGCCGGTGGGCCCCATCGGGGGAGGGTACTTTCCGATCCGCCGGAGGCAGGCTCCGAGGCGCTTCCGCGCCTGGGTGTCGATGCGCGCATGTGGCGCCACACCGGGATCGGACGCTACATCGACCAGCTGCTGAGCCAGCTGGACCCGGCCTGGCGGGCCACGGCCTGGGTGGCGCCGGACGACGTGGCGGCGGTGCAGGCACGCTGGCCTCAGGTGGCGATCGCCCCCTGTCCCGCGCCGCTGTTTTCCCTGCGGGAACAGCGGTTCTGGCCGCAAGCCTTGGCCCGACACGCGATCGGGCTGTTTCACGCCCCGCACCTGAATGCGCCGCTGCTGAGCCGTGTGCCGCTGGTGGTGACGGTCCACGACCTGATTCCCCTGCACCATCCCGGCACGATCGGCCGCCCGGGGGGGGCGCTGGCCTTTGGCGCCATGGCCCGCTGGGTGCCCGCGCGGGCCCAGGCCGTGCTGACGCATAGCCAGGCCACCCGGGAGGATCTGGTGACGCGGCTGGGCCTGGCGCCCGAGCGCATCACGGTGGTGCCGCTGGCGGCGGACACCCGCCTGGCGCGTCCCCAACCGGCGGCGCGCCTCGCGGCGTTGCGGGCGCGCTTCGGTCTGGAGGGACGCTTCGTGCTGTACATCGGTCAGTGGAAGCCGTACAAGAACCTGGAAACCCTGCTGGCTGCCTGCGTGGCGCTGCCGGAGGACGTACGCGTGGTGCTGGCCGGGCGCTGTGACCCCGGCGCGACGCACCTGCCCGCGGCGATCGCCCGCCACGGCCTCGGCCCGCGCGTGGTGCTGACGGACTGGCTCGACGACGACGATCTGGCGGCCTTGTTGCAGGCGGCCAGCCTGTTCGCCTTTCCCTCCTGCCGCGAGGGGTTCGGTCTGCCCCCGCTCGAAGCCATGGCGGCCGGCGTGCCGGTGCTGTGCAGCGAGGCGCCGGGCCTGCGCGAGGCCGTGGGGGAGGCGGCCTGGCGCCTGCCGGTGCGCGACGTGGCGGCCTGGCAGGCGGCCTTGCGGCGGACGCTGGCGGATGAGCCGCTGCGGGCCGGGCTGATCGCCGCCGGGTTGCGCCATGCGGCCTCGCGCAGCTGGGCCGCCGTGGCCCAGGAGACGCAGGCCGTCTATCGGCGTGTCGCCCGGGCGAGTGGCCCGTCGCGCGCGTGGTAACATGCGGGCTTTGGACGGCTTGGCAGGAACAGGACCGCTCGCGTGAAGGTAGCGCTGGTTCACGAATGGCTCACCACGTTCGGAGGCTCCGAACGGGTTCTGCTGGCCTTGCATCGCCTCTGGCCGGAGGCCCCGGTCTTCACCAGCGTCTATGATCCCAGTCGCCTGCCGCCTGATTTTCAGCGGCTGGATGTGCGCACGTCCTTCCTGCAGCGGGTGCCGGGCGCGCGCCGGCGCCACCAGGCCTGCTTGCCGCTGTTGCCCCTGGCCTTCGAAGAACTCGACCTGCGTGGCTACGACCTGGTGGTGACCTCGCATCACGCCTGCGCCAAAGGGGTCATCGTGGACGCCGACGCGCTGCACCTGGCCTACGTGCATACGCCGATGCGGTATGCCTGGGACATGACCCACGCCTATCAGGCCACCCTGCCGACCTGGCAGCGGGTGCTGGCGGCGCCGCTGCTCTCGTATCTGCGGGCCTGGGATGTCGCCAGCAGCCTGCGTGTCGACCACTACGTGGCCAACTCGCAGTGGGTGGCGCGGCGGATCGAAAAGACCTGGCGGCGCGCCGCCACCGTGGTGCCGCCCCCGATCCGGCTGGTCGACTGGCCCACCCCGGGCTCGCTTGAGCGCGGCGAACACCTGCTGGTGGTCTCACGCCTGGTGCCGTACAAGCGCATCGACCTGGCGATCGCCGCGGCCCGTCAGGCGGGGCTGCCCTTGCGGGTGGTCGGGGAAGGCCCGCTCCATCAGGCCCTCAAGGCCCAGGCCGGGCCGGACGTGACCTTTCTGGGCGCCCTGCCGGATGCCGCGCTGGGACGCGAGCTGGCCAGCGCGCGCGCCTTGCTGTTTCCCGGGCTGGAAGACTTCGGCCTGACGCCGCTGGAGGCGATGGCCTGCGGGACGCCGGTGGTGGCCTATGGGGTCGGCGGTGCGACCGAAACGGTGGTGGATGGGGTGACCGGCTTGCTGTTTGCGGAACAGACGCCCACGGCCATGGCCGAGGCGATCGCCCGCCTGTCGGCGCATCGCTTCGATCCGGCCGTCTTGCGGGCGCACGCTGCTCGCTTTGACGAGGCCCGTTTCGCCGCTCGCATTCAGCAGCTGGCGACGTCCCTGTATGCCCAGTTTCAGGCCGGCGTTCCGCGTGGCGAGCTGGTGATTCCCCCGGAAGCGGAGGCGCGGGACGCGTGACCTGGTCGCCCCTTCCGCTGAGCGCCTCGCTCTCGCTCGTCGGCCCGTCCGCCGGCGACGCGCCGCGGCCCCGCGTCGGGCCGGCCGGCTTGGCCTGGCATCAGCGCGCCCTCAAGCGCGGCCTGGATCTGGGACTGGCCAGTCTGGCCTTGCTGCCCGGGGCGCCCTTGATCGCCCTGCTGGCCGTGCTCGTGCGGCTCGATTCGGCCGGGCCGGCCTTTTACCGACAGACCCGGGTCGGGCGCGACGGGGGTGAATTCACGCTCTACAAGCTGCGCACCATGCCGCCCGACGCCGAGCCGGACGGCCCGGTCTGGGCGATCCGCGGCGATCGCCGCGCGACCCGCCTGGGCGCCTGGCTGCGGCGTTACAGCCTGGATGAGCTGCCGCAGCTCTGGAACGTCCTGCGCGGCGACATGAGCCTGGTGGGCCCACGGCCGGAGCGCCCTTACTTCGTGGCGCGCTTTGCGGCGCGGATTCCTCGCTACGCGGAGCGCCATCGCATGCGTGGCGGCCTGACGGGCTGGGCGCAGGTGAACGGGCTGCGCGGGGATGTCAGCATCGAGGCACGCACGCGCTGCGACCTCTGGTACATCCAGCACTGGAGCCTGGGGCTTGACCTGCGCATCCTGCTGCGAACCCTCGTCGAGCTGGTGCGGCGTCCCGGCTACTGATCACCGCGCAGGGCCCTTCCGGCGGTCTACGCTGGTCACGGTATCCGTTGGTTCCGGGAGCCGCCGCCTTGCAATCCTTTGCCCTGATCCTCACCTCGATCCTGCTCTCGGTGGCGGGCCAGTACGTGCTCAAGGTGGGGGCCCGCCAGCTCGGGCAGGTCGGGGTCGAGGACGCCGGGCGCGCCACCGCGATCGCCTGGGCCGCGGCCACCAACCCCTACCTGATCGGCGGGCTGGCCTTCTATGCGCTGGGGGCCGTGACCTGGATCATGGTGCTCACGCGCGTGCCGCTTTCCTGGGCCTACCCGATCCTGGCGCTCAACCAGGTCCTGATCCTGCTGGTGGCCGCCACCTTCCTGGGGGAGACGGTCAGCCTGACGCGCTGGGGCGGGGTCTTGCTGATCATCACCGGCGTATTCCTCGTGTCGCGCAGCTGATCGCGACGCTCAAACGAGCCTGGCCGAAGCGTCTCGGCCAAAACGGCCCTGGCCGCTCGCCTTGATCGCCCGCAGGATGAAGGCGTCTCGGATTGTCAGCGGAGGCCTCACGATGCGCATCCTGATCACCGGCGGCGCCGGTTTCATCGGCTCACACCTGGTCGAACATCACCTGCGGGCTGGCCACACCGTGGCCGTGCTGGACGACATGTCCCGCGGCCGACGCGAGAATCTGGCCGGCATGCTCGACCGCGTTCCGTTCTTTCGCGTCGACATCTGCGATCGCGCCGGCCTCACGGCGGCCTTCAGCGCCTTTCGGCCGGATGTCGTCAGTCACCATGCGGCCCAGATGAGCGTCAGTGCCTCCAGCCAGGACCCGGTGGCGGATGCCCGCACCAACGTGCTGGGCCTGCTGCACGTGCTGCAGGCCAGCGTGGCGCAGGGCGTGCGCAAGCTTATCTTCGCCTCGTCGGGTGGGACGGTCTACGGCGATTGCCCGCTGATTCCCACGCCCGAGGATGCCCCCCTGGCGCCGCTCAGCCCGTATGGCATCTCCAAGCTGGCGGGCGAGCAGTACGTGCGTTACTTCCAGCGCGCCTGCGGCATCGACTTCACGATCCTGCGCTACGCCAACGTCTATGGCCCGCGCCAGGCCGCCGACGGTGAGGCCGGCGTGGTGGCGATCTTCATCGAGAAGCTGCTCGCTGGCGAGGCGCCGGTGATCCATTGGGACGGCGAGCAACGCAAGGATTACATCCACGTGGAGGACGTGGCGCGCGCGCACCTGCAGGCGATCGCCGAAGGCAGCGGCGGCACTTACAACATCGGCTCCGGCCAGACGACCACCGTCAACGCACTATACCAGGCGATCGAGCATCAGCTCGGCACCGGCCTGTCGCCGGGCCGCGGGCCCCGGCGGGCCGGCGACGTGCGGATCAGTCGGCTGGCGATCGAGCGGGCGCGCCACGCGCTCGACTGGCGTCCCCAGGTGCCGCTGGAGGCGGGCCTGATCGACACGGTGGCGTACTTCCGGGCGCGCCACGAGCTGCCGCAGGCGGCCTGAGCGGCTGGGGGCTGATCGCGCGCGAGCGCTGCGGGGCTGCGAGCGGACTGACGCGCAGCCCCGCAGCCTCGCGCGCGGGGCCGGCGATGTCGGCCGGGCTCCGGTGATTGTCGCGATCAGGCCAGCATGGACTCCAGGCGGCGCAGGTTGCTCATCATGGGGGCGAGGCCCCAGTCGGCCTCGCCGGCGATCTTCAGGTTGGTGGTGCGCCAGTCGCGCCGGGCCGTGTAGGTCGACAGCTGGCGGTCCTTCCAGTAGGCCACCAGGATGCGGGCGGCGATGTCGGGCCGCAGGGCCAGATCCGGGCTGCCCTCCAGATCCACCCCCAGCAGGCGGCCATAGTGGCGGTAGTTGGCGCGACCCGTCAGCTGCAGGTAGCCGCGGCCCTTGTAGCGGGGGCCGTCACCCGGTTGCGTGTTGCCCAGGTCGCGCCGGCCCTGGTAGGCCCAGCCGCTGTCCCACTCCAGGATCGGCGTGAGGTGGCTTTCGCGGCCCATGATCGCGAGCAGGGCCAGCGCGTCGTTGCGACTCGTGATGCCAGCTTGCGCCAGGGCCTGCTTGAGGGCCGGCCAGTTGCGCTGCACGTTGATCAGCGGGATGTTCAGAGCCTTGGCGATCTGGGCGTCGGAGAGCGGCATGTCGACGGCCCCTTTCGGCGCCGAGCTGGTCTGCGGAGCCCCCCAGGCGGCGATCGCCAGCGCCTGGCGCACCTGTTCGCCGGCCAGCCCATCGACGCGCAGCCCGCGCGCCTGCTGGAACTGACGCAGGGCGCGTTCCGTGTTGGGGCCGAACACGCCATCGGCCGCACCGGGGCTGTGGCCTGCGCGGGCCAGCGCCCGCTGCAGCGTCGCCACGCCTTCCCCGCGATCGCCGCGCATCAGGAGCGCCGCGTGCCCGCCGCCGCGCGGCCCGGATGCGATCCACTGGTCCGGCGCATAGGCCGGCGTCCAGGCCGGCGTGACGCTGCGGGTCTGATGCCAGGAGTACAGGCGGGGCGAACTGGCGGCGATGGGAAACATCGGGCATCCTCCGGGGGCGCAGGTGCATCGGGGACCGGGTCCCCCACGGCCTTTATCGGCCGGCGAGCCGTCCGAGCTGCCTGATTCGAGCCTAAGGGCGTATTAAGGGAAGAGAATGGTAAGATAAAGACAGCCGATGGCCAGCCGACGCGTGCAACGAGGCACGCCCGCGACGCTGGTCGCCGACCTGCCCGCGCGACCGTCGATGGAGACCCCGCCATGCCCCCTGAGACCATGCCCTCCGCCCTGCAAGCCGAGCGCGCGCGCTGGCAAGCGGAGACCTACGCGCCGCTGTTGCGCAAGGCCCCCGAGCGCGCCGAGGCGCTCCAGACGCTCTCGGGTCTCGCGGTCGAGCCGCTCTGCACCCCGCTGGACGCCCCCGAAAGCGCCTATGCCGACCAGCTGGGCTTTCCGGGCCAGTATCCCTTCACCCGCGGCATCCAGCCCACCATGTACCGCGGTCGCCTGTGGACCATGCGCCAGTACGCCGGCTTCGGCACGGCCGAGGAAACCAACAGCCGCTTCCGCTACCTGCTGGAACAGGGCCAGACCGGGCTGTCGGTGGCCTTCGATCTGCCGACCCAGATGGGCTACGACAGTGACGACGCGATGGCGTTGGGCGAGGTGGGCAAGACCGGGGTGGCGATCGACTCGCTGGCCGACATGGAAACCCTGCTGGCCGGTATCCCGCTCGACCGCGTGACCACCTCGATGACGATCAACGCGCCGGCGGCGATCCTGCTCGCGATGTATCAGGTCGCGGCCGAAAAGCAGGGGGTGGATCCCGCGGTCATCTCGGGCACGATCCAGAACGACATCCTCAAGGAATACATCGCCCGCAACACCTACATTTTCCCGCCCAAGCCCTCGCTGCGCCTGATCACCGACATCTTCGCCTACTGCAAGGATGCCATCCCCAAGTGGAACACCATCTCGATCAGCGGCTATCACATGCGCGAGGCCGGTTGCACCGCCGTGCAGGAGGTGGCCTTCACGCTCGCCAACGCGGTGACCTATGTCGAGGCGGCGATCGCCAGCGGACTCGACGTCGATGACTTCGCGCCCCAGCTGGCCTTCTTCTTCTGCGCCCAGATGGACATGCTGGAGGAAGTGGCCAAGTTCCGGGCGGCCCGCCGCCTGTGGGCCCGCATCATGGCGGAACGCTTCGGCGCGAAGAACCCCAAGAGCCTGCAGCTGCGCTTCCACACGCAGACCAGCGGGGCCAGCCTGACGGCCCAGCAGCCCATGAACAACGTCGTACGCACCACCATCGAGGCGCTGGCGGCGGTGCTGGGCGGCACGCAGTCGCTGCACACCAACGCCATGGACGAGGCCCTGTCGCTGCCGACCGAGCAGAGCGCCATGGTGGCGCTGCGCACCCAGCAGCTGATCGGCTTCGAGTCCGGCGTGGCCAACACGGTCGACCCGCTGGCCGGCAGCTATTACATCGAAAGCCTGACGGATCGGATCGAGGCCGAGGCCCGGACTTACATGGCCAAGCTCGAAGAGCTCGGCGGCGTGCTGCCGGCGATCGAGCAAGGCTGGGTGCAGGGGGAGATCGCCGAGGCGGCCTATCGCTATCAGCGCGAGGTCGACAGCAAGCAGCGCACGCTGGTGGGCGTGAATCGCTTCACGGTCGAGCAGGAAGACCTGGGCGAACTCTACCGCCACGACCCGACCCGCGAGCAACGTCAGAAGCAGCAGCTGGCCGACCTCAAGGCCCGGCGCGATGGGGCCGCGGTGGCGCAGGCGCTGGCGCAGGTGCGGGCGGTGGCCGCCGGAAGCGAGAACCTGATGCCGGCGCTGGTCGAGGCCGTGCGCGTGTATGCGACGGTCGGCGAGATCTGCCACGTCTTGCGCGAGGTGTTCGGCACCTACCGCGGCGTGGTGAAGATCTGATCGGCGCTCGAACCCGCTCAGAGCGCCTCGCGCGGCAGGATTCGCACGGTGTTCGAGCGGATGTCGACGATGGCCAGTCGCCCCTGGGCGTCGAAGGCCATGTTGGTCGGTAGTCCCAGGGACTCGGGGTCTTTCGGGTCGGGATAGAGCTTGCCGCCCGGGCCCATCAGGGTCTGGATGCGACCGTCCGCCGTGATCGTGCGCAGGCGCGCCTCGCTGTTGGGCAGCTGAACCCCCTTCAGCGCCTCGACGTCTTCCAGGAACAGCTTGAGGTTGCGGGTGCCGCCTTCGGCCAGGTACATGGTGCCGCTGGCATCGAAGAGCACCTCCGTGGGCACGGCCACCAGGACCTCGGTGGCCTTGAGGCCGTTTTCCAGGGCCTCCCAGCCGGTCGGGTTGGTGGTCAGCTTGAGGATGCTCTGCAAGCGGCCGAGTCCAGCCACCGTCTCGACCTGCGGGGTGGCCGTCGACAGTCCGACCACGCGCCGGACTCGGCAGTTGGCGAAGTCGGCGAAGTACAGGTTGTCCGGTTCGCCGGGCTTGAAGGCCAGGCCCATGGGGGCGCCCAAGGCCACCTCGCCGGCGGGCCCGTCGGCGCTGTCGGCGGGGGCCTCCTTGTTGGTATTGCCGCGGCCGGCGATCGCCCGCACCTGGCCGTCCGGGGTCCACTTGTAGATCTGGTTGAGGCGAATCGAGCTGAAATAGACCGCGCCATCCGGCCCCACGGCCAGCCCCATCGGGCGGGGCGGGGAGAAGTCGCGACCCGGGACGGCGGCCCCTCCCACCGTCAGGGGCAGGTCGCTTGGCATGGTGGCCTGGGGCAGGCCCACCAGAGTGCGCACCTGGTCCGTCGGGGTGATCGACAGGATGCGGTGATTGCCCAGGTCCGCGATGATCAGGTCCTCGCCGCGGTAACGCATGGCGCCGGGCGTCTGGAGCTGAAGGTCCTTGCGCAGGCCCTCGCCGCCGCCCTTGCCCGTGACGCCCCCTGCGATCACCTCCAGGGAGGTGCCCTCCACCCGCTTGATCGCGTGGCCGGCGCCCTCGGAGACCAGCAGGCGTCCCGTGGGGTCGAAGACCACGCCGGCCGGGCTGTTGAAGGTCAGACGGTCTGCGCCGCTCTGACTGGTCTCGTTGCTGCCGGCGACGTGGCGCCAGACGCCGGCGGCATTCCGGGCCAGCACCAGGCCGCGGTCGCGGTCCACCACGTAGAGCGTGCCATCCGCGCCCCAGCGGACGGTGTCGGGGGCCTTGAGGACCAGCGCCGGGTCTTCCGGCGGGGGAATCGGGGCAAAGCTGCCGCCGGGCGGCTTCACGCTCACACGCCCGGCGTCGTCCTCCGGCACGGCGATCGCCCCGTCCGCGCGCACGGCCAGCTTGCCATAGGAGGCCTTGAGTCCGGACGCCTCCCGGGTCCAGCTGCCCGAGGCCGCGTCACGCCGGAACAGCTGGCCACTGCGCAGCACGTAGAGGTCTCCCTGCGGTCCCAGCGCCAGGCTGGCGATGTGTTCCGGCGCATTCTCCGGTGGCAGGGGCACCTGATTGAACTGGCCGTCGGCCGTCAGGCGGAACAGTCGGTTGGGCACCCAGCGATCGCCTTCCAGGCTGCGCCGCTGGGCCAGCCACAGCACGCGGGCCGTGCCGTCGTAGGCCAGATCGACCGGGGTCAGGCCGGTCTGGGGACCCGGCACCTCGCGGAAGGTATCGCCTTCGATTTCTCCGCTGCCCGCCACCACCTGCGGCGCCTGGCCGGCTTCCACCAGATAGATCCGTCGGCGCACCTGGGAGGCCACGTAGAAGCCGCCCTCCGGACGGGCCGCGAAGCCCACCAGGCCAGGGAAGCTGCTCTGGATGGTGCCTCCCTGCACGTCCATGTACGTGGTCAGGGTGCCATCCGCCGCGATCCGGCGCACCCGCCCGAAGGTTTCTTCTCCGACCATGAGGCTGCCGTCCGGCAGGACCACCAGGCCGCGCGGGCGACTCAGGGCCACGCGGGTCGCCTGACGGCCGTCGCCGAGGCCGCCCAGGAGCAAGCTTTCAATGGTTTTCAACGTCCGGTCGAGGGCGGGGGTCTGGCTCCGCAGGCTTTCCGTCAGGCGCACCGCTTCAGCCGGGTCGTAGCTGGGCATCTGCTGCAGCGTACGGGCGGCCTGGCTGAGCTCCTGGCGTAGCTGGTCGGCCTCCGCGGCCGGCAGCTTGTCGAAGGTTTTCTGGTCCCCTTTGACGAAGCGCTCCAGCACGTAGCTGGCCCCGAGGGTGGTGGCCGTGTCGATCTCGATGGTTTGCTCGGCGTTCGTGCGCCTGGGGGCGATCGCCATCAACTGGCCGCCCTGCCAGAGCTTGATGCGCAGCAGCAGGTTCTCGTCCGGCAGCACCCCGCGCAGGCGGTAAGCCCCGGTCTGGTCGGTGGTGGCGGCCAGCGGGGCACCCTGGTCATTCACCAGCTGGCGCCCGGCGGCGTCCAGCACCGTGATCTCGGCATCAGCCAGCCAGAACTGGCGCAGGGCCGCGTTCTGTGTCAGCCGCCACTTGGCCTTGCCCAGCAAACTCCCACCGTGGTTGCTGATCAGACTCCCGCCGTGATTGCTGATCAGGTTGCCGCTGTGGTTGCTGATCACGCCGGCCCCCTGGTCGCTGAGCAGGCCGCCGCTCTGGTCGCTCAGCAGCTTGACCTTGCCGGTTAACTGGACCACATCACCCGTCTGGGCCACGGCACGGGTCACGCCCGCGCTGCCCGCCACCAGCCCCGGAATCGCAGGCGGAACCGCCTTGGAGCTGGGTTTTCGCGCTTGGCCCGAGGCCGCAGGGGCGGTCGGAGGGCCGCCTCGCGGCAGCGCACAGGCCGTCAGGCCCATCATGGCGACGGTTAGCGCGAGAAGGATGCGCGGGGGACGAACCATACGTATTGCGTACCACCGTCGCAGCGCCCTGAAACCCGGAAAAAAAGGCTGGGCCAGCGACTCGTTCAGCCAAACGAGGGGGGCCGTGCGCAGGGCTCGGCGTTCCCGGAGGCGCCTTGGCAAGCCGTCAGCGGTCGAGTTGGAGGAACTTCTCGGTGAGGGCCCGTGAGGAGGCAAAGGCGGCCTGGTCTCCGCTGCGCAGTTGCTGCTGCAGGCGGGCCGCCAGACGATCCAGGTCGGCCAGGGTGCGCCGCTGAGCCAGCGTCGCCGCGGGAGTGGCCGCCTGCAGGTAAGCCCGCAGGAAGCCCAGCTCGGCCTGGGCCACCTCGGTCTGGCCGAGGCGCAGGTAGGTGTAGACGGTGGAGGCGCTGATGTAAGCCTTGTTGAGGTACTCGGGCACCGACAGCGTGTTGGCCGTGAGGGCCGGCAGCGTGCTGGGAGCCTCTGCGGGCTGGTCGGACGCTTCAGGTGTGGGGGCGCTCGTGGTCGTTGGGGGCGGAACGGGGGTAGGACGCGGCGTTGGGACCGGGGTCGGAACGGGCGTCGAAACCGGGGTGGGACGCGGTGTCGGGACCGGGGTCGGAATGGGGGTGGGACGCGGCGTCGGGACCGGGGTTGGAACAGGGGTGGGACGCGGCGTCGAAACTGGGGGCAGCGCCGGCGGGCTGGGCAGCGGCGGCGTGTAGGGCGTGGGGCTCGGCCCGGGAGCGGCGACGGGGCGCGTGGAGGCCCGGGGGCGCGGGCCTGGCGTGGCGGGGTTCAGCCGCGCCGCGAATCGGTCGAGGGCCGCGTTCAGGGCGGGTGAAAGCCTGGGCGCCGCCGAACCCTGCACCTTGGGCGCCGCGGGGCGCGCCGGCTTCGAGGCGGGCGACCGCTCCTGTTGCAGAATGCGCGAGGCCATCACGGCCCCCATGTTCAGGTCTTCCACCAGGTTTTTGGCCTCTTTCAGGGCCGAGGGGTGCTTGGCGGCCACCAGGCCTCCCAGCAGGGCGTGGCGCAGTTCGGCCGGTGTCAGCGTGCGCGCGTAGCGGTCATCGATCTGCTGCCGGAGGCCGGAGAGGCGCAGGCCGAACTCCTGATGCACCTGTTCGGCGCGCAGCCAGTCGCGGGCCTCAAGGCTGCGTTCCAGCTTGTGGGCACCGACCAGCAAGCGGTCGAGGCCTTCGAGCAGGCGATCTTCCGGCGAGACGGTGATCACGGCCGCTGGTGTCGGAGGGTCACCGCCCCAGGCCAGGCGCCGGGCTTCAGCCGCCACGACGTCCGGCGGAATCGGGTGGGGCGAGGCGCTCCAGGCAAACCACTGGGCCGGCGGGGCAAAGCCGACCACCCGCACCTGACCGTGGGCCAGTTCCGGTTGCCCACAGACGGCCACGGCCACACAGCCGAGGGTCAGCAGCAAGGTGAGAACACGGGAGGACGGGGCGGGCATGGCGTGACCATTCTAGTGGGGATGGGTTCTGTTAACAATGTTCGCGCGCACATCCCGGAACGGCCTGCTGGTGACGGCCCGGCGTGAGAGCGCCCCTCAGGCCGTGGACGAGGGGCTCAGCACCCGCACGCCGGCCGTGTGCAACTCGTCGAGTGCCTGGGCCACGTCACCGGGTTGGAGCAGCACGCCCCGGCAGGCGGCCACCTCCACCGTGGTCTCGAAGCCTTCCCCCCGCGCGTCCAGGGCCGTCCATTTCACGCAATAATCGGTGGCCAGGCCCACCACCGTCACGGCCGAGACGCCCTGCTCCCGCAACCAGCCGGCCAGGCCCGTGTCGTTTCGTCGGCCGTTGTCGTAGAAGCCGCTGTAAGAGTCGACCGTGGGATCGGTGCCCTTTTGAAAGACCCGGGCGATGCGGCTGGTCTCGAGGGCCGGGTGAAAGGCCGCACCGGGCGTGCCTTGCACGCAATGGTCGGGCCACAACACCTGCGTGAGCCCATGCAGGTCGATGCATTCCCCCGGCGTGCGGCCGACGTGCTGGCTGGCGAAGCTGCCGTGGTCGGCCGGGTGCCAGTCCTGGGTCGCCACCACGAGGTCGTGGCGCAGCTGGAGCGCGTTGGCCACGGGCACGACCGCGTCCCCTTCTCGTACGGCCAGGGCGCCGCCAGGGCAGAAGTCCAGCTGGATGTCGACCAGGATCAAGGCGGATTTTCCCATGGGCGGTCTCCTTGTCGGGGGGTCAGGCCGGGGCCTGAGGGCGTTCGATGGTCGATTCGAGCGCGGCTTGAAGTTCGCTCAGTTCACGTTCGAACCCGCCGCTCAGAATCGGAAAGCGGCACCAGGTTTTGGGGTCCAGGTTCTCATCGTCGAGGTGGAAGCTGGGCGCGTAGCGCTCCCGCTTCCACTGGTTCTGGCTCCACAGCCGGAAAAATCGCGTGACCCACGCGCCCAGCTGGGCGGCGGACCAGCGCGCGAGGGGCGCGTGGGCCTGGAACTGCGCGCAGACCACCTGGTAGGCCGCCAGCGGCATTTTCTTGTCGCGAATCGCGGCCCGTTCGATCGCATCCAGCACCTCGTACGGCATCAGGTCGGCCTCGTCGGTCTGGTGGCGTTCCGCCGGCCGCAGCTCGGCCGTGGGGGCCTGGCGGTTGACCAGCCCCAGCGCCGGGAACGGGGGAACGCCTTCCAGGCCGTCCGTTTCCAGGCGTGCCAGCCAGGTTCGCAGGCTGGCCTTGTCGAGCCCCCCGATCGGGCACAGGCCGCCGGCCGTGTCGCCGTCCATGGTGGCGTAGCCCACCGCCGCTTCGGAACGATTGCTGGTGCTGAGCAGCAGCGCGCCGGCAAGGTTGGCCAGCATCCAGACGCCCGGCGCCCGCACGCGGGCCTGGATGTTTTGCAGCGCGGCGTCGTCGGTGGCCCAGTCCAGGGGACGCCCCAGCGCCGAGGCAACCAGCGCCTGGTAGCCTTCGACCAGGGCCTCCACGTCGAAATGGTGGAAGCGGGCGCCGACGGCATGGGCCACCGCCTGGGCCGCTTCCCGGGTCACCGCGCCGCTGTGGCGGGTGGCCTGGTACACGCACGTCAGCAGGGCCGAGGTGAAGGCCTCGGCCTCGGCCGGCAAGGCTGCCAGTTGCGGCAGGTGCGGCAGCTTGGCCACCAGGCCGGCCTGGCCCAGCTCTGCCAGCCCGAACAGCGCCATCAGGTGCACCAGCACGGCGCAGGCCGCCGAGTCGGCGCCGCCCGAGAGCGACAGCACGAAGCCGCGCGAACGGCTCTTGCGCATGTAGTCGAACAGGCCGAGGCTCACGGCGCGAGCCAGCTCCTCGTCTTTCAGCCGCGGGCTTTGTTCCCAGGCGGCCACCGGCGGGGCCTCCGGCAGGGGCAGCGCGGCGCACGCGGGAAAGCAGAAGTCATCCGCCACGAAGTAGGCCTCCGCCTCCGCCCCCAGCGCGGGGCGGAAGCTGGCGCTGCGGCGTTGTGTCAGGCGAGGGGCCTCCAGGTCGAGCCAGGCGGTGGTCACCTGCACGTCGCGGAAGCTGAAACGCGGCCCCTGCGCCAGCAGCTGGCCGGCCGAGGCAATCAAGGCGCCCCCGTCGTAGATCACGCGCCCGGCCTCGCAGCCGACCAGGTTGGCGTAGAGGTAGCCGACGGAAAACGCGCGCGAGCCCTCCAGCACGAAGCGGCGCCGGATCTCAGCCTTGCCGAAGGCAAAATGGCTGGCCGAGGGATTCAGGATCAGGTCGACGCCGTGCTGCGCGAGCTCGGCGCCGGGGCGCTTGGCCACCCAGGCGTCCTCGCAGATCTCAAAGCCCAGCTTGACGCCCCCCAGGTCGAAGGCGAGGTCGCCCAGCGGGTAGGCGGCCCCATCCACCGTCAGGGTGCTGCGCACGCCGGTCGGCCAGGGCTTGAACCAGCGTGGTTCGTAGTGCAGCCCGTCGCCGGCCAGGTGCTTCTTGGCGACAAAGCCCAAGATTCGCCCGTCGGCCACCAGGCAGGCGGCGTTGAAGATGGCGTTGCGGTGGACCAGCGGCAGGCCGAAGCTGACGACCATGCCCTGCGTGTCGGGCAGCAGGTCTCGCAACACGGCCAGCGCCGTCTCCTGCACGCCCGGGGCATGGAAGGCGTCCTCGCACCCGTAACCCGTGATGCACAGCTCCGGCAGGCACAGCAGCGAGACGCCCTGGGCGCGGGCTTCGGCGATCGCCTCACGGATGCGGCGCTGATTGCCCGACCAGTCCAGCGGCGTCTGATTGAGGCAGGCCGCTCCCACCCGCAGCACCGTCATGGCTTGACCCCCTTGGCCGCCAGCACCAGGTCGAGCTTGAAGTCGTAGAGCGACTTTTCCACGCCGGCCGGGTAGGCGTGCGGGTGGTCGAAGCGCTTGATGCCCTCATGGAACATGCCCAGCTGACGCTGGGCGTGGGCCCGCACTTCGGCCAGCGGCGGTGGATCGTAAACTCGCGCGCCGGCCCGGAAAATCGGCTGGAGCAGGTCGCTGTAGGGCGTGCCCGCGGCAATGCGTTTCTGGTGCGTGATCTCGGCCGGGTCCACGATCACCAGCTCACCGTCCGGCACGTCCCGCGAGACGTCGTACAGGGCGTCGGCGATCGCCTCGCCGCCTTGCGTGAAGCGCCGCACCTGCAGCACCCCCGGCGTGCTGATCTTGCTGGCGTTCTCCGACAGCTTGACCTTGTACTGCCAGGCGCCGCCCGGCGGGCGGATGGCCGAGAGCTTGTAGACCCCACCGAGCGCCGGCTGGTCGTAGGCCGTCGCCAGCTGGGTGCCCACGCCCCAGACGTTGATGCGGGCCCCTTGTTCCTTCAGCGAGCGGATCAGGTGCTCGTTGAGGTCATTGGAGGCCACGATCGTGGCCTGCGGAAAGCCGGCCTCATCCAGGATGCGCCGCGCTTCGATGCTCAGGTAGGCCAGGTCGCCGCTGTCGAGGCGCACGCCGAGCAGGTCGTGCCCGCGCGCGCGCAAGGCGTGGCCGACCTGGCAGGCCCGCCGCACGCCTTCCAGCGTGTCGTAGGTGTCGACCAGGAAGACGCAGTTGTTGGGCATGGCCTCGGCGTAAGCCTCGAAGGCCGTCTGCTCGTCCGCGAAGCTCATGATCCAGCTGTGCGCGTGGGTGCCGCGCACCGGGATGCCGTAGAGCTTGCCGGCCAGCACGTTGCTGGTCGCGGCCACGCCGCCCACGTAGGCCGCGCGCGAGGCGGCCAGCCCGCCGTCGATGCCCTGGGCCCGGCGCAGGCCGAATTCCAGCACCGCCTCGCCCTGGGCCGCGTGACAGACGCGCGCGGCCTTGGTGGCCACCAGGCTCTGGAAGTTGATCAGGTTGAGCAGGGCTGTTTCGAGCAGCTGGCACTGCGCCAGCGGTCCCTGCACCCGCAGCAGCGGCTGGTTGGGGAAGACCACGGTGCCCTCGGGCACGGCGTCGATGTCGCAGCTGAAGCGCATGGCGGCCAGCTCGTCGAGGAAGGCCCGCTCGAACAGCAAGCGACCGTCGGCGCCGGTCAGCGTGCCCAGGTAGGCCAGGTCGTCCGCGCTGAAATGAAAGGCCTCCAGCCAGGCGATCGCCTCGGCCAGGCCCGCCGCAATCGTGTAGCCGCCCTGAAAGGGATGCTTGCGGAAGTACAGGTGAAAGACCGCTTCCTGGCGGTCGATGCCCTCTTTCCAGTAGCCATAGGCCATGGTGAGCTGGTACAGGTCCGTCAGCAACGCCAGCGACTGGCCGTAGGGGACCACCACAGAGGGATTCGAGCCGGACATCAGAGCCTCCCGCGCGCGATCGCCCCCACCTTACCACCCTGGCGGCCCGGCGTCGATTTGGCCCGGCTAGCCGCTGCACTCGCCGCGATCAGGGCTCCAGCACCAGCTCCTTCAGCTGGCTGGCGAGCAGGTCGACGAACACCAGCTGGCGACCATCGGCCGCGATCGCCAGCGAGATCGGGCTGAGCGGGTTGCCGTCCGAGCCCGGCGCGCCCAGCCCCGCCAGCACCCGCAGCTTGCCATCGGCATCCAGCCGTCGGATCCGTCCGCCGAACTCTTGCAGCTGCATCCCGGGGGGGATGACTTCCTTCAGGTTGAAGCCGGAGGATTCGGAGAATTGCTCCAGGCCCTGGGTGCCCAGTTCACTCACGTACAGGCGGCCCGCGCGGTCCAGGGCCAACCCGGCCGGCACCATCAAGGAGGCCTCCAGCGGCGCCACCTCCCGTTCCTGGACCACGCTGCCGCTGTTGATCGCCAGCGCGGATTTCAGGATGCCGTTGCCGACCACCGGCGTCAGCGTGCTGTCCGGGTTCAGGCTGAGCACCTGGTTGCGCCGGAGGTCCGAAAACACGATCCGACCCTCCGGTGTGATCACCAGCCCGTAGGCAGCGCCGAGGCGCACCGACCGCGCGCCCACGCTGTCGGTGAGTGGCGCGAGCGAGGCCTTGGCGTCGATCGCGCCGGCCAGGTGGGTCAATACGCCATTGGCTTCGACCCGCCAGAGCGCACTGAAGCGGACGGGCTGGCCGTCCGGTCCGGTCCCGTCCATCACGGCCGAAAAGACCGGCAGGCCCTGTGGGGTGGCCGTCACGGCGCTCACCTCACGAAACGAGACCTCTCGCGCCAGCATCGGGGCGGAGTCGTTCCAGCGCGCGCGCGTGTCGTCCGGGTGCCCGGCGACGACCTCCAGCTCCAGCTCCAGTTCGTTTTTGACGTACAGCCGGGAGAGGCGCCGCGCGTTCATTTCTGTGATGAAAAAGTCCCCCCCGACAGCGGCGATCGAAATCGGTCCATCCAGGTGGGTGGCAGGCACCCGGCCATTCCACCCCAGACGCCCCGCCTGACCGCCGGCGATGCGACTCAAGAGCCCCGCTTGCAGGCGACGCACGGAGTGCCCGCCCGTCTCCACCAGCACGGGGCGGCCCTGGGAATCGAACGTGACCCCGCCCGGGATGTTCAGGGCCGCTTCGCGGGCCAGTTCGCGCTGCGCCGCCCGACTGCCGAGCACGGTCGTGACCTGGCCTTGCAGGTCGATCTGGCGCACCAGGCCGTTGTCGAAATCCGTCACCAGCAGGCGACCGTCGGGGCGGCGGGCCAGGTAGCTGGGCGAGTTGAAGCGCGCCTGCAGGCGCTCGACCGGCGCTTCGTCCAGGCCGGCGGGCCCCTGGCCGGCGAAGCGTTCGTGGCTGCCATCCGGGCGGATTCGCATGAGGGTGTGATGCAGGCGCTCGGTTTTATCGGCCGTGGTCACCAGCACGCTGTTATCCGGCTCGGGCAGCAGGGTGGAGCGCTGCCGGTTGTAGCGCTGATTCGGGAAGGTGATCTCGCCCCAGTCGGCCGCGGGGGCCTTGCGCCAGAGGCGTCCGTTGGCCAGCACCCACAAGGCCCCGTCGGGCGTCTCCCCGACCGACCGGATCACCAGCGACTCGCCGTTCGGTCGCGGGCCCTGCTCGGGCGCCTGCAGGACCCCGTCCAGGCTCACGCGCCAGAGGCGGTAGCCCTCGTTCGGCTGGTGGTGTTTCTCCGCCAGCCAGAAGCCACCGGCGCGGGCGGGGGCAATCGCCGTCAGGTCGTTGAGCTTGGCTTGCTGGCCGGGCATGTTGGGCTCCGGCAGGGCCTCCCCGCCGCCGACCAGCCGTTCGCGTTCGCTCCCGTCGATCTTGCAGCGGTATACCATTCGCCCGAACTCCGAGGCCAGATACACCCGCTCGTCCGGTCCCACGAACAGGCGCTCGAACGCGGTGCGGGCGTTGAGCTTCGGGTCGCGCGGCGTGCAGGGGCCGAACAGCTGTTGCAGCTTGCCGTCCGGCCGCACCCGGATGACCGCGCCGGAGATCTCGAAGCCCAGCACGAGCGAGCCATCCTGCGCGGCCGCCACCCCGAACGGCAGGGTCAGCGGCACGCTGGTCGCCGGCACCTCGTCCTGACAGAAGCCCTTGCCGGCCAGGGTCATGACCTGCCGCACGGCCTCGAGGGCCTCGCCGAGGGCCTGTCCGAGCGGGTTCTTTTCGGCGGCGAACTGGTCCATGGCCCGGGCCAGACCACTGGGCATGGTGGCCTTCATGTCGGGCGGAGTTTGCGTGGCCATCGTGGCCAGGGTTTTCTCGCGGGCCTGGCGGGCGAGTTCGGTGGTCAGGCGGTCGAGGCTCTCGGCGGGGTCGCGCTGGGTGGTGAGGATCGTCTCACCGATCCAGCTGGTGAGCATGGTCGAGGCGGTGTCGAGCTGGATCGGGGC
>JAYKJB010000105.1 GCA_035285325.1 Candidatus Sericytochromatia bacterium | reverse complement strand
ATGAGCCGGCTGTGGGGCGGCATCCACTTCCGCAAGGACAACGACGACGGCCTCAAGCTCGGTGAACGCATCGGCAAACACTGCGTGAGCGAGGCCAAGGCCAAGGGCTGGCTGCCGTAGCCGTCGCGGCTCCCGCTCCCCCTCGCGTCGCCCCGCCGTCCCGACGGCGGGGTTTGTTCTGTGCGGAGCCCCGCGCTGAAGCCGCCCCTTGACGATTTCTTTTTATTGCACAATTATTGCACTAATTAATACTTCCTTTGCGGCCCCTACGGTCCGCCCCCAGGGTTCGCCCACGCAGGCCTGATGCGCGTGCCGAAGGCCTCTTGGCCGAGACCGAAGCGCCGCACGCCTACGCCCAGGAGGCACACCGATGCGCATCATCATCAAGCTCAAGAGCACCGAAAGCGCCCACCATTACGTCACCACCAAGAATAAGAAGAATGATCCCGAGCGCCTCGAGCTGAAAAAATATGACCCGGTCGTGCGCCGGCACGTCATTTACAAGGAAGCAAAGTAGCCCCATTTTTGCAAAATTATTGCGATTAATATATCATCGCCTGAGCGTTCAAGCCTGTCTGCGGGAGCCCTTGCGATGACCATCCTGGTTTACAGTCTCGTCACGGCCGCATTGATGCTGGCCGGTGGTCTCTGGGTGGCCACGCGCCCTCAGGCCTGGTTGACGGAAGGGCGCCTGAGCCTGCTTGTGGCAGCCGGCACCGGGCTGTTGCTGGCGACCCTCGGGCTGGAAATGCTGCCGTCGGCCAGCGAGGCCCTCGGCCACCGCGCGTTCGTGTGGTTCCTGGCTGGCATCGGCATCGTATTGCTGCTCGAACATCACGCGGCCCCCTGGCTGGATCGCCTGCTGGCACCGCCCCGAAGCAGCTGCCAGCACGACCACTCGGTTAGCCACGAGGCCCACGCAGCCGACTGCGACGCCCATGCCCACGCCCACCACCACCATGTGGCCGGTTCCGCGGCCGCGCTTTCGACCACGCTGGCGCACAGCCACGGGCACCACGCGCACGGCCTGCTGAGCCACGGCACGGCCTGCACGGCGGTGGGCTGCCTGATCGTCTGCACCTTTTTCGATGGCCTCAGCCTGGCGGCAGGCTTCTCGACCAGCGCCCAGCTCGGCGCCCTGCTCGGGGCCGGGCTGTTGCTGCACCTGCTGCCGGAAGGCGTGGTGGCCGCCAGCGTGCTGCTGGCGGCCGGCGCCAGCCGGGCGGCGGCCCGTCGCGCCGCCACCGTCGTGGCCTGCGCCCTGCTTGGCGGGGTCCTGGTGGCCTCGGGCCTGGGAGGCGCCCTGGGCGGCTCGGCCACCGTGCTGGCCCTCGCCTCAGGGGTGATCGCCTACGTGGTGCTGGGGCAACTGGTGCCCGTGGCCCTGCGTGCGCCGGGCGGGCTCTGGCTGATGCTGGGGGTCACGGCAGCCCTGGCGCTGTTCGAGCACCTCTGGCCCCATTCCCACGCTTGAAAGGGACTCGTGGCCGGACAGCGCCAACGGGCCGAGCAGAGACGCTGCCCCCGCCCCCGAGGGGGCGCAGGCAGCGTCGCCGTTGTCAGGCCGCCCCGGCGATGCGGGCGGCTGCGTGCTGGGCCCCGACCAGGTTGCGGGCGATCGGGCCGATTTCCAGCTCTGCCAGCGGCCCCATCACGTGCAGCCGCGGGTGCCAGCGCAGCGCCCTGTCGACCAGCGGATAACCACAGGGCGCGAGCGGCAACGCATGTTCGCTGATGGCGCGGTGTAACAGCAGGCCGCCAGGACGCTCACCGGAAAAACCGGTCGCCAGGATCAGGCGATCCGCCAGCAGGCACTGCCCGTCCGCCAGCACGAGTTGCAGCCTGCCGGCCGCCCAGGAAGCCTCACGCACCCCGCCACATCGCTGGGTGAGGGCTCCGCTGGCTTGCAAGGCTTGAAACTCGGCCAGAATCTCCGACGGCACCGAACCGGGCCGGCGCGCCTCGCGAATCGCCTGACGCCGGTCCGCGGCATCGCGCAACTTGCGAAAAGGCTCCAACAGGCGCGGGGTGGACCAGCCCGGGTCGCTGTCGAGCAGGTGAACCCGAGGCGCATGGCGTGACAGCAGGGTGACCTGGCCGGGCTGCCGACGGGCCAGCGCCATCGCCAGCTGGTAGGCGGAGATCCCGCCGCCGAGGACCACCGCATGCTGCCAGGCGGGCAAGCGCTCCCGTCGGAAGTCGGGGGAAAAGACGTGCTGGATGGGCGCCCCTTGGGCCCGCAGGGCCATGGCCCAGACCGGCCAGACCGGATGCTCGCAGCCGCCGATCGCCAGCGCCACCCGGCGCGCCCGCAAGGTCCCCTGACGCGTCTCCACCTCCACATGGCCTGCCGCCAGCGTGAGGCCCAAGGCCTCGCCACGGCAACGCATCCCCAGCAACCGATGGTCCGCCATGACCTGACCGCAGTGGGCCGAAAACAAGGCCAGGGAGGGGCGCTTGTAGGGTTCCAGAAAGGCCCCCTCGGCCAGTTGCGGCACCTGCCCGAGAAAATACGGCAGGGCCATGGGGTCGGTGTCGAGGTGGTAGGGCGCCGGGGAACGCAAGTGGGTCATGCCCACATTCCGGGCACGCGCCGTCCAGCCCGCCAGGGGGGTGAGGTGGGGGTCCAGCACCCGCACCCGTTCGTGCGGGATCCCGACGTCGCGCGTCAGGACCAGCGACAGGTGGGTCCCATGCGGCCCCCCTCCGATGATCAGCCAGTCGAGCATGCGGAATCAGGCCGTCGCCGCAGCAGAGGGGGAGGGCCAGCTGGGAATGGGATCCGGGAACTCGCCCCAGGCCCCTGGGCCCGCGGCCAGCTCGTCATCCGTCAGCAAACAGCCATCCAGAAGCTCACGCAGGGCCGCTTCATCCATGTTGAGCCCGATGATGGCGATCTCCTGGCGGCGATCGCCCCAGGGCCCCTCGAACGAGGCCAGCATGGCCGCCCGCGTGTCGGGATCGTCGGGCCATTCGGCGGCGGGCACGGCCGCCCAGAACAGCCCTGCCGGCTTGAGCTGACAGGCCCCACCGGCCTGACTCCACATGCCCGCCACATCCGGACGGGTGGCCAGCCAGAAGAAGCCCTTGGAGCGGAAAACCCCAGACCACTGCTGATTGAGCGCCTCCCAGAAGCGGGCGGGATGCATGGGGCGGCGGGCCCGCCAGACGAACGAGCGGATGCCGTAGGTGTCACTCTCGGGCACCTCTTCCCCCCGCAAGGCCGACATCCAACCGGGCGCCGCAGCCGCCGCCTCGGGGTCAAAGCGGCGTGCATCCAGCACGAGCTCGAGCGGGACGCGACCCTGCTGAGCCGCCACGATGCTGGCCCGGGGGTTCAGCACCCGCAGGACGGCTTCCAGGCGCGCCACCTCCTCGGCCTCGACCAGATCGCTCTTGGAGATCACCAGCACGTCGGCAAATTCCACCTGATCGATCAGCAGGTCAACCACCGTCCGCTCATCGCTGTCATCCAGGGCCAACCCGCGCTCGCGCAGGTCCTCGGCAGCTTCGTAATCACTCAAAAAGCGGCTCGCATCCACCAGCGTGACCATCGTGTCGAGCCGGGCCACATCCGACAGCGATTGCCCGTCCGATTCGACGAACGCGAAGGTCTCGGCCACCGGCATCGGTTCCGAGATCCCCGTCGACTCGATCACCAGGTAGTCGAAGCGGCCGACCTCGGCCAGGCGGCGCACCTCGCGCAGCAGATCCTCGCGCAGGGTGCAACAGATGCACCCGTTGGTCAGCTCGACGAGTTTCTCATCGACCCGGTCCAGCGAGACCTCCCGCGCGATCAGGGCCGCGTCGATGTTGATCTCACTCATGTCGTTGACGATCACCGCGATGCGACGCCCCTGGCGATTCTCCAGCAAGTGCTTCAGCAGCGTCGTCTTGCCGGCCCCCAGGAAACCGGACAGGACGGTGACGGGGAGCAAAGAAGCCGGCGCGCTCACGACAGTTCGGCTCCGTAACGCTTCAGCGTGGCCGCCAAGCCGTGGCGCGAGATCGTCTTCATGACCTTGGTCGATACCCTCAGGCGCACCCAGCGGCCCTCCTCGGCGAACCAGAAGCGCTTGGTCTGCAGGTTCACCTGCTGCACCCGCTTGGTCTTGACCTGGGAATGGCTGACGTTGTGGGCGGTGTTGCGCCGCTTACCGGAAATGCTGCAAACACGTGACATGGGAGATTCCTCTCGATCGCAGGGGGGTCAGTGAAGTTCGACGGCCAGCGCCCGCGGGCCTCGTGGCGAACTGGCCTCCTCGAAACGCACGGCGGCACCGCGCCGCAGGCTTTCGAAGCCACCGGCCTGGACCTCGCGCGCATCGAAGAAGTAGGAGCGGCCATCGTTCCCCGTGATGAAGCCGAAGCCCCGGTCGGCGTTGAGCGAAGCGACCACGCCCTCGTGCATCATGCCGGTGCCATGGACCTCCGGACGAGGCCGGGGACGATCGCCCATGCCCCGACCACCACGCTCGAAGCCCCGGTCGCCGCCGCGCGGAGCCCCCTGGCCGTCTGGACCGAAGGGGCAACTGGCATAGCGTGAGGCCAAGCCCTGTTTCTTGGCGCGGCGCGCGCCGGCACAGCGCTTGGGCGCATTGAAACCCTTCTCGGCGAAGAAGGACGCCTCCTGAGCGGAAAAGCGAAAGGTCCCACCGCAAGCGTCACAGGGAAGGATCTGGTCTTGGAAGTCCATGGTACTTACTCTCTCGTTGAATCAAGGGCTCTCGTGGCGCGGGCAGCCGGGCGCCAGACCGGGTTCGCTCGGGAGTGCCAGGCGCATTCCCAGGGCAGAGACATCGTCGAAGCTGAAACTCCAGCGCCAGGCCACCCCGTCCGCCACGTGGGTGACGGAGAACGCATCGTCGACGACCTCGAGGACCTGTCCGACGAAACGCAGCTCGGGCTGGTCGCGCAGCAACACCGAGACGTGGGCGCCGGTGTCGAAGGCGTGGTGAACCTGGCCCCGCAAATACGCGCGCGGAGGACTCGCAGGGGAACTAGCCACGGGACACCTCCGCCGCGTGGCGTGCGCGCCGCCCGCACTGCTTCACCACCCAGAGGCGGGAACGGTCGTCGAGTTGCCGCCAGGCGCGGATCTCCTCGACCGTGCGAAAACAACCGGAACACCAACCAAAATACGGGTCACGCGCACAGCGATCGGTGCAAGGTGAAGGGACGTGGGGCATCGAATTCTCCTTGAAAGCCAGCTTATGGCGCGTCAGGCCGGCTGGTCCGAGGGCGCCAAGGCCGTGGGACGCCGCAAGTTCAGCCAGAGCACACCGGCTGCCATCAGGGTCACCAGCGCGGCGCCCAGAGCTGTCAGCCAGGCATCCGGCAAGGTCCAGTGAGGCCAGCAGGCCGACAGCGCCGTGTAGCCGACCACCGTGAACGAGACCGCCACCGTGAACCAGCCGACGGCACGGCGATACAGCTGGGCTCCCTCGGGTGACGCCGCGCTCAGAAAACGACACATCAAGCGGCCGTCGAGGGAGTCCGTCAGGACCATGCCCAGGGTGAAGGCCAGCCCGACGCCCAGCGCCCCCCAGACGCCCTGCTGGGCGCTCGCGGCATAGCCCCAGGCCGCGGCCTGGGTAGCCGTATCGAACACCAGTCCGAGCACGGCCCCCACGCCCAGCATGGCGAGCGGGTGAGTGCTTCCGCGCAAGGCTCGCGGCACCAGCCAGAGCCGTAGCGTGGCCGGCTGATAGCCACTGGGGCGCAGCAAGGCGCGCAGGTTGAGCAGGCCCAGCAGGCTGAGCAGCACGACCGGGGCCCATTCCAGCAGACCGGACCAGGGCGCCGGCACCGCATAGCGCGCCCCCAGCGCCCCGACCAGCACGGCAATCACCAGCACCACCCCCCCGTGCCCGAGGGCAAACAGGGTGCCGGCCCAGCGGGCCAGCGCGGGCCGCTCATCGAGCGCGCGGTAGGTCATCGCATCGACGGCCGCGATGTGGTCGGGGTCCAGGCCGTGGCGCAGCCCGAGCACGAAGGCGCCGGCCAGGCCCACGGTGGCGTGAGGATCGAGTGACATGGCTTCCTTCCTGGCTGTTTCAACGGGTCACGGCGAACGAGAGCAGACGCCCGCCCCGGCCGGCCGCCAGCAGAGAGCGCCCATCCGGGCGCCAGCGCAAGGCCGCCGCCGGCTCGCCCAGGGTCACGGCGGCCTGCAACTCCCGCCCGCGCAAATCCGGTCCGCGCATGGGCCGCCAGAGCATGACCTCGCCGTCTCGCGCGGCCGAGGCGAGCAGGTCGCCAGCCGGTTGGCAGTCGATCGCGGTGACAAAATCGGCATGAGCGTCCAGCACCAGCGGACGCGAACCGGCCGGGCCACGCCCGCGCATGTCCCACAGCGTCACGCTGGAGGCCCCGCCGGTGGCAATGAAGCGACTGCGCGGATCCCAGGCCAGCTCACGCACCTTGGTCGGGTAACCGGTCATCTCGAGGTCCGCCCCGCTCGCGGCATACCAGAGATGAACGGTGCCATCTTGATTGCCGGTGGCATAGAAACGGCCATCCGGGCTGACCGCCAGCGCCAGCAGCGAACCCTTGAACGACAAGTGACGCGGCTGCAAGTCCTCGGCGCCGCGCAGGCGCGCCCAGAGGCTGGGCGAGGCATTCGGCGAGGGCCAGACCGTCACTCCGCCGTAGGCGGCCACCGCAATCCCGGCCTCCTTCGGCAGCCAGGCGACGGCCGTGATGGTGGAGGCATGCGGGCCGAGCCGGCCCTGGCGGCGCGGTGACTCGCCCCGCAGGTCCCAGACCTCCAGGTGGCGACCGGAGGCCACCGCCAGCCAGGCCCCGTCCGGCGCCCAGGCCAGCGAGGAAACCCAAGCCTCGCCCTGCTCCAGCCCCGCCAGCGGCCGCGCGTCGCGCCCCCACAGCCGGACCCATCCATCCTGCCCGGCCGTCGCCAGGCGATCGCCCAACGGGCTCCAGGCCAGTGCCAGCAAGCCCTCGGCGTGGGCCGGCCGGACCTCGCCGACAAGACCCTCGGGGCCCCACTCCAGCCACTCACCGCCCACCAGCCCCAGCGCGCAGCGGGGCTCGCTGGGGTGCCAGGCGAGATCCTGAACCGCATCGGGGGCCTGAGCGGTGACGGCGGCCCCGAGCCAGCCGGGGGCGGCGCTCAGGCTCGGCATGCCAGAAACCCTTCCGTGAGCGCTTGCCGATCGAGGTTACGCCCGATGAAGACCAGCTGACTCTTGCGCGGCGCGTCTCCCCAAGGCTCCCCGGGCCGGCCGTCGAAGAGCATGTGAACGCCCTGAAAGACGAAGCGCCGGGCCTGCCCCGCGATGTGGAGCACCCCCTTGCTGCGGAAGATGTCCACCCCCCGTTCGCGTAGCAGGCTCCCCATCCAGGCGTTGAGCTTCTGGCTGTCGAGCGGCGCGTCGAGCTCCAGGCCCACCGAGCCGACGCTCTCATCGTGCTCGTGGTCCGGCGCATAGGCCCGTACGAAGGCCGGGGCAAGGGCGGTCCCGTCCGGGCCGCACAGGGCCAGGTCGAATTCCTCGGGACCATGCTGGCTGTAAAGCACGTAGGCACCGGGCGCCGGGATGTCGATCTGGTACACGTTGCGCTCAGCCTGCACATCCAGCGTCAGCGGGGGCGCATCGGGCTTCAGGGTGGCGCCGGGCAGCACCGACTCGGGATCCGCCGTGAAGCGAACCAGCGCGGCCTGCTCGACCGCAGCCAGCGCGTCCTCGCTGGCGGTCGGCAACGATTCGAGCAGCACGTCGATGCTGGGGTCCGGCCCCGCGGCCAGCACCAACTCGTGGCGACCGGCGGCCAGTTCATAGACGCTGGCGGCCTCGAACGGCCACTCCGGCTCCAGGAAGGTCGGCTTGATCGCGAGGGCACGATCCAGGTCAAACCCACCCACGCGAATGGCCGCCTCGATCGGGATCGCGGCGTGCGCCGCCCGTTCGATCCGGGCCACGGCGTTGATGCCGCGCAGCCGGGCTTCCAGCGCGTCGACCTCGTCCGGCGTGACCAGATCGGTCTTGTTGATCACGATCACATCGGCAAAGGCGACCTGCGCAAGGGCCTCGGCATCCGAATCGAGGTGCAGGCTCAGGTGATGGGCGTCCACCAGCGTGACGATGCCATCGAGTTGCAGGGATTCTTTCATCTCGTCGTCGACGAAGAAGGTCTGCGCCACCGGGGCCGGGTCGGCCAGACCGGTCGTCTCGATCACGATGTGGTCGAAGCGATCCTTGCGGCGCATCAGCTGACCGAGAATGCGAATCAGGTCCCCGCGCACGGTGCAGCAGATGCAGCCGTTGTTCATCTCGAAAATTTCTTCTTCCGCGTTGATCACGATCTGGTTGTCGATCCCGATCTCCCCGAATTCGTTCTCGATCACGGCGATGCGCAGCCCGTGCTCCTCGGTCAGGATGCGGTTGAGCAAGGTGGTCTTGCCAGCCCCGAGAAATCCTGTCAGAACGGTCACCGGTACCTTTTCCAGCGTGGTTGTCACGGTTGAATCTCCTGCTGAAGGCCCGCACGGAAGGCCGAGACCAGGTCGGTTTCGGTCACGGCGGTGGCGGGCTTGGCGATTTTGAGGAAGCGCCGGCCGCCCGAAGCGGGCGAAAGCACGACCAGGGTCTCGAGGTCGGGGCAATCGATCTCGCCGCAGCGCAATTCCGACACCGTGACCACATCCCGCAGGCCGGCCCCGAAGAGACGCTCGGCCCACCGCTTGATCTGGCGGGTGGCCTGCGCCGTCTCGTCCCCGGCGGGCGCAAAGGAGAACAGGTTGCCGAAATTCATGCGTTGCCCCTTATTTATTGCAAGATTATTGCAACAATTTCCCAGAAGGCTGTCAAGCCCAACGGGTCATATTTGACTGGAAAATCGATCAAATGCGCAGCTCTTGGCAATTTCCCACCGCCTTGACGGGACACACTTAACGCGTATATCTTGCAATTGCGACCCAGGCTGACAGACCCTGGGTCGCCCCCTCGGGTCCTCCGGGTACGGCACAGACCGCCCGCCGGCTCCAGCACGATGCCCACTCTGCGCAGGATCTGCCCGATGCCCTTCGTGACGCCGTGGCCATCAGCCACCCACTCAGCCGCGGAGGCCGCCCGGCAGCTCAAAGCGAGGCCCGGTGAGGCCTGGCTGCGTCAGCCGCCTGAGGAGCGCCAGCGCACGCTGGCGGAAGCCCTGTCGCCCTATCACCACGCGGCAGCTTGGGAAGTGGAATACTGCGTCGCGGCGCGTGCAACGCACTGGGCCGCCGAGCCGCTGGAGCAGGCCCTCGGACACGCACTGGTCGGCCTCGACCCGGCTGACAATCAGCGCCTCCGAGAGGTCCTCTGCGATGAGGCACTGGATCAAGCCGCCTGGCTCTATCAGCTGGCCTGCGAGTTCGGAATCGCCTGCGAAACCCTGAGACTGCGCTGGTCGGCGATCGCCCACCAGCCCTGCTGGAAATTCCACCGCGACACCATGCCCCTGCGCCTGGTCACCACCTATCGGGGCCCGACCACCCAGTGGACGAGCGACGAGGCGCTGCTCGGGCTCACCACGGCCGGGCCTGAGCACACGCTGAACGCGGCTGCGCCCGGGGCCGCGCTGGTCATGCCGGGCAAGCTGGCCCCCGCGCCACTCGCCCCGGGCGTGATCCACCGCTCGCCCCCGCTTGAGACGAGTGACGCCCGCCTGTTGCTGGTGGTCGACATGATGGCAACGGTCCCCTGAGCGAGCGGGCAGCCCGCTTCATCGCCTCCGCGCGACGCGTCGATGGGCGAAACGCAGCGTCGTGAGGTCCGCCGATCAGTCCAGGGCCTTGCGCCGATGGGCCTTGAAGAATTCCCACAGCCAGGCCGTCACATCAGGCCCCTTGGCATCCGCATAGGTGCCACCGGCGCGCCCCCCGCTCCAGGCGTGCCCGAGCCCGTTGACCTCGACGTGCTCGACCACGGGCTGCCCTTCGCGATCAGCATAGACCGTGCGCGTGTAGGGATAGCCCCCCTCCACCTGCCCGCTGCGGCGCGCGTCCGGGGTGCGATCGATGTCATCGTTGAGCAAGCCGTCACGGGCCCAGTCGTTCATGACCAGCAGCTGGCGCACCACCTGTTCGCCGTTGCGCGGGATCACGACCTCGTCCCGGCTGCCATGCACCACCATGGCCGGCACCACGCGCCGATGCAGCCCCATGGCCAGATAGGCCGCCCCGCCGGCCAGCAAGGGATCCGGCCCGCCCACCTTCATGGCCAGCTTGGCCGCCACCCAGTTGAGCGCCACGCCGTACTCCAGGCCGCTGTGAATGCCCACCGCGGCAAAGCGGTCCGGATACAGTGCCGCCATGACGGCCGCATAGGCCCCGCCGGCACTCAGGCCGGCCAGATAGGTCGCGCCGGGGTCGATCGCGTGGGCCTGGCGGATCCGATCGACCATGCCGACGATCGCCGCGGCCTCCCCCATTCCACGCAGCTGGTGGGGTGGATCGTAGAAGCGCCAGCAAGCCTTGGGCTGATCGGCCAGCGTCTGCTCCGGGTAGAGCACGTAGAAGCCCTCACGCGCGGCCAGCGCGTTCATGCCCGTGCCGGTCGCGAAATCGTCCGGATCCTGCGTGCAGCCGTGCAGCATGACCACCAGCGGCCGCGCGCCGCGCACGCCGCTCGGCGCGAACAGCTTGTAACGACGGCCGTCGAATTCCCCCCAGCGGAAGCTGCCGCGCGCCGCGGCCGCCACCATTTCCCCCGCAGGACGCGCGGGCGGCGCAGGCGAGGCCACCAGTCCACAGCCGGCCACGCCGACGCTCAACAAGACCAGACCCAGGGAAATGCGCAACGAACACCCTCCACCTGCATGGGGTCATCGCCGGAGCAGGCCGCCGAAATGGTTAAGACTAGTATAATATAAATTTAAATAATATCAAGACTGTTGAATTGACCTGCACCACCTCGAACCAACACGCCGACGGCGTGGGCCTTCGTCGCGCGGCCATTCCCGATCGAGCGACGCCCAACGGGGACCCAGGCAAGCGCCGCAATGCCGCACGAAAACGCCCGAAGCAAGTCGCTCCGGGCGTTCACCGTTCAAGCTCGGAGGCCGCCTCTCCGGCCGCCCCAGGTTCAGACCGTCGCGGCTGGTTCCGGCATGTTATCGAGCAGGGTCTGGATCTCGTCGCGATAGGCTTCGTAGTCGTCGATCTGCAGCGGCTCGTCGCCCGGTTCGAGATCCTCGTTCAGCGCCTCGGGGTTCTCCTCGAAGTGGGCGAGATCCGCTTCCACGTCTTCGAGGCGCTCCTGCAGCAGATCGCGCACGAGTTCGAGCTGTCGGTCGGTCAAATTCACGGAGTGATTCACGTTCGCCTTCTTTCCTGGCCAGGAGGACACGCGCGTATGCTACCACGCGCGCGCCCGATCGGGCGGCGCACGAGCGCCATGAGGGGCACCCGTTCACGGATGGCTGCCCCTGGCCCGCCGGGGCGCCGCCCTCCGAGCCAGGGCAAGCGCGTCACACCACGGCCACGAAAAAAGCCCCTGGCGTCTGTCAGACGCCAGGGGCCAGGGTTGAGCCGACGTGGTTACTTCACGCCCGTGTTGAACATCTGGATCTTCGCGGTGGAGCGGCTGTTCAGCCACACCCCTGCGGAGGGTTCGCCCGGCACCCACTTGGCCGCGGCCAGCGACTCCACCTTGGGGGCCATCTCGACGTTTTCAGGCTTGCCATTGGCATCCTGACGCTTCACCACGACCGAGGTGATCGTGAGCTTGCGCGCCGTGTCCTTGCCCGCCGGGGCGCTGAAGTTGTCCTGGATCTTGGCAAAGAACTCGAAGGGTTGCGTCCAGTTCTCGGCCTTGACCGTGACATCCTGTCCGGCGACGTTCTTGAAGCTGGCCGCCGCAGTGCCCACCACCAGCTGGGGCACCTTCTCGCCTGGCAGGGCGCCTGCCACGTTCTCGTTGGCCGGGATGATCTCCTTGGCGATCTGCTCCTCACCGTCGTCGATCTTGAACTTCAGCTCGACTTGGTCGTTCGACTTGAAGACCGTGTCCTCACCCCAGAGCTGGATCTGAACCTTGGGGCTGTAGCGCGGCAGGTAGACGACGATCGGGTTGGCCTCGTTGTCCTTTTCATCGGGCAGGTTGCCGACCTTCTTTTCGCCCACGATCAGGCCCGAAGGCTTGTTCCGCGGTTCGTTATAGTAGGGCGTGATGTTGTAGATCGTCTTGAGTTGCTCGAAGGCCATGCCACGTGAATCGACCGGCCGGATGCGGCCGCCGACCGTGACCTCGCCGCCGGCCTGACCTTCCAGGCCCTTGAAGTCGATGAAGGGGCCAGAATCGGTTCCGGAGCTGACGGCCACGGTATTGTGGACCCCCGATACGTCCGACTTCCAGACGCACTTGGCCCAGACCTTCTTGTAGGCCGAGGTGTCGCAAGCGCTGTCGAGCTTGCGATAGTTGTCGACCACCGCCAGCAGGTCCGCCGGGGGGCGCTTGATCTTGCCGGCCGCGGGGTGGGGCGTGCCCGCCCGGGAGTCCGGCATGCCATTGGCGTCCACCATGTTGCTCGGGTAGCTGTAATCCGAGGGGAAGCGCGTCGTCACGACGTGGTTGAACATGGCCAGGGACTTGGCGACGGCGCCGCTGTCCGGGCAGCCGGCGTCGGCGAAGTCGCAGTTCTGCTGGTGGGTGACCGGGTTGAAGCTGCTCTTGCCCGTCGCCACCTTCCACTTGCCGTCGGCCCCGATCGAGCCGGCGTCCAGTTCGATCGGGTTGCCGTTGGCGTCCTTGGTCTTGATCTTGGTCAGATCGAGCGGCTTGAAGCGGTCTTGGGCCGCTTCCTCATCCGTCAGGTACTCCTGAATCGAGCCGATTTTCAGGTCTTCGAAGGTCTGGAAGCCATCCAGGTGGTCCTGACCCTCTGCGCCCATCAGCTTGTAACCCGTGTTCGACATCGGGCCTTGCGGCGTGAACCAGGTCACCGGGAAGGTGGTCGGATCGGCCCGTTCCACCGTGGTGAAGTAAGGGGCGTTGGTCTTGATCGCGGGGGCCTTGTCCGCCGTCTGCGGGCCGTCGATCGACATCGTCAGCATCCACTTGCCGTTTTCCTGCTTCAGGTTGTAGTTGTTCGGGTCAAATTTCGGGTCGCGCTTCTTGAGCTCTTCGATAAACTTGTCCTCGACCGGCCCGGTGATCTTGATCGACTGGTCGGTCGCCACCTGCGCGCCGCCCATCTCCATCCAGAAGGACATGCCAGGAACCTTTTGGGGCAGCACGGGGCGCTCGCTGTTGTCGATCCGGCGGATGCGCAGCTGGCCATCGCCCGTCAACGCGCCCGGCGGGATCACGATGTTCATCCCGTCGATCGTGCCGGTGTAACCCGCCACCTTGGAGACGGCCACGGGCGTCACGTCCTTGAGGGCCTGAATCGCCGTGAGCTCACCCTTGTGCGAAAGGCCGTGTTCCGCTCCCGGGCCGTGGCTATGTCCGTCCTGCTTGGCCGTGGCGGTGCTTCCGGCGGTCTTGCTGCCAGCCGCCCCGCTGCCGCTGCCGCTGCCAGCGGCGGTAGGGTTGGTGACGCGGTCATAGACGGTGGCGGCTCCACCGTCGGCAGCGCCGGCGCCGCCCGGGCCACCGCCCAGGTTCTTTTGACCTGAGGTCGGCAGGGCGTTGGGGTTGGGCGCACAACCGGCCACCATGAGGACCAGCAGGGTGCGCGCAACCAGCGGATGGGATGACGAACGTCTCACGGAAGCAGTCCTCCAAAAATGGATCGCGGGGGCCCGAGGGCCACAGCGAGGGTGACCGTTGGCAGGTGTGACCAGACGGCCACGAGTTTTGAATACCCCAGGCTGCCCCCCGTAAACCCCCAACGCAGGCAAAAGACCACCGGAATTGACACCTTAATTTAATCAAAACCTGCGGCGTGATTGGCCCCCTTGTCCAGTCATCCGGAACTGGAGAAGGCTGCGAGCCGCCACGGCAAAGCCCCACCGCCCAGAGGGCGATGGGGCTCGCATTCAGCTCCGTGCGCGCTATTTGACCGTGGTGTTGTACATCTCGATCCAGGTCACGTAGCGGCCATTCAGCCAGACCCCCGAGAACTTGTCGCCAGCCTTGGGAATCCACTTGGCCTTGGCCAGGGACTCCTGCTTGGGGGCGATCTCCAGGTTTTCAGGGTTCCCGTTGGCATCCTGGCGTCGGACCGAAACGGAGGTGATCTCCAACTTGCGGGAGAGGTCCTTGCCGGCCGGTTCATTGAAATTGTCCAGGATCTTGGCGTAGAAATTGAAGGGTTGGGCCCATTGCCCCGCCTTCACGGCCACATCCTGCCCGTACACCTTGAGCGTGGTGTTACTGGTGCCGACCACCAGCTGCGGCACCTTTTCGCCAGGCAAGGCGCTCGCCACGTTCTCGTTGGCCGGAATGATCTCCTTGGCGGTCTGCTCGGGGCCCCCGTCGATCCGGAACTTCAACTCCACCTGATCGTTGGCCTTGAACCTGATGCCTTCGCCGTACAGCTGCACCGACACCTTCGGGCTGTAACGCGGGATATAAGCCGTGATCGGATTGGCTTCGTTGTCCTTCACCTCCGGCAAGTTGCCGACGTTCTTGAAGCCCACGATCAGGCCCGAGGGGAGGTTGCGCGGCTCGTTGTAATAGCCCGTGATGTTGTAGATCGACTTGAGCTGCTCGAACGCCATGCCGCGCGAATCGACGGGTCGCTTGCGGCCGCCCACCGTCACCTCGCCCCCGGCCTGGCCTTCCAGCCCCTTGAAATCGATGAAAGGGCCGCACTCGGCACACGAAGACTTCACCGCCGGCGTGTTGTTCACGCTGGCCACGTCCGACTTCCAGATCGCCTTGGCCCAGACCTTGGTGTAGGCACTGGTGTCGCAGGCGCTCCCCAGTTCCCGGTAGTTGTCGACCACCGCCATGAGGTCCGCCGGTGGCTTTTTGGGCTGGCCGGCCGCCGGATGCGGCTGCCCGGCCTTCGGGTCGGTCTTGCCCTCGGCATCCACCAGGTTCTCAGGATATTTCAGGTCGGCCGGGAAACGCGAAGTGACGACGTGATTGAACATGGCCAGAGACTTGGCGATGGCCCCACTGTCCGGGCAACCCGCGTCGGCGAAGTCGCAGTTCTGCTGGTGGGTGACCGGGTTGAAGCTCTGGGTCCCCGTGGCGACCTTCCAGCGACCCGTTTTGGGGTCGATCGCACCGGCGTCCAGCACGATCACGTTGCCATTGGCGTCCTTGGTCTTGATCTTGGTCAGATCCAGGGGCTGATAGCGGGTCGAACTCGCCTCCGCATCCGTCAGCCACTCCTGGATGGAGTCGATCTTGAGGTCTTCGAAGGTCTGGAAACCGTCCAGGTGATCCTGGCCTTCCGCGCCCATCAGCTTGTAACCCGTGTTGCTGATTGGACCCTCCGGCGTCAGCCAGGTGACCGGAAAGCTGGTCGGGTCGGCTTGCTCGACCGTGGTGAAGTACGGCGCCTTGGTTTTGATGGCAGGGGGCGTGTCGGCCGTCTGAGGGCCGTCGATCGACATCGTCAGCAGCCACCTGCCGTCTTCTTGCTTGAGGTTGTAGTGATTCGGATCGAAATTCGGATCGCGCTTCTTGAGCTCCTCGATGAACTTGTCCTCGACCGGTCCCGTGATCTTGATCGAACGGTCGATCGCCACCTGGGCGCCGCCCATCTCCATCCAGAACGACATCCCGGGAATCTTCTTGGGCAAGACCGGGCGTTCACTGTTGTCGATTCGGCGGATGCGCAGTTGCGCGTCTTCCGTGAGCGCTTCGGGCGGGATCACGACGTTCAGGCCATCAATCGTGCCGGTGTAACCGGCCACCCGGGACACCGCGATGGGTGTCACGTTCTTCAACGCCTCGATGGCGGTGATCTCACCTTCCCTGTGCGAGAGCCCATGCGGCGCCCCGAAGGGCCCCTTGGCCCCCTCGAGGGGTTGGGCATTGGCCTGCGCCGTGGGCTGCTGCGCCGCCACGCCAGCCGGCGCGGTGGGCTGGCCCGCTTCGCTGGAGGCCTTGGCCCCCGCGCTCCCGGGCGCCCGGCCACCGAGGCTGCTGGACAGCTGGCCCTGGTCCTGAGTGGGCAGCGGATTGGTCGGCGCACAGCCGGCCACCAGCAACAACAGCAAGGAGCGCGCAATGAGGGGACGGGCTGAGGCTGATCTCACGGGTACAATCCTTCCGAGTCACACCGGGGCGACATGGCCCCGACGGGGTCACCCATTCTGCACGCATGGGTTGGGCTGGCCGACTGTTCGATTGATACCCCTGCTTCAGGCGTGTAAACGCTGGCCACAAGAAACCGTTGATGAGATGCAGCCGCAGAAAACCCAGCGTTTGAGGATGAACACCCGCGTGGTGCTGGTGACGCCCTCACTTCCCGAAAATGTGGGTGCGGTCGCCCGGGCCATGGGCCATTTCGGCCTGGGCCAGCTGGTGGTGACCGGGGAACTGGACCCCTGCGATCCGCGCGCCCGCACCCTGGCGGCAGGCCATGACGCCATTCTGGAGCGGGCCCGGCGATCGCCGGATCTCGACGCCGCCGTGGCGGGCTGCGGGCTGGTGGTCGGCACCACGGCACGCCCCCAGGACGGCGTCGCGCGCCAGGTCATCACGCCCGAGCAGGCAGCCTGCATCGCGGCCGACCACGCCGAGGTCAGCGAGGTGGCCCTGGTCTTCGGCCCCGAGAAACGGGGCCTGAGCAACGCCGAATTGCTGCGCTGCGACCAGCTGGTCAGCATCGACGGAGAGCCCGGGACCTGCCTCAACCTGGCTCAGGCCGCGGCGGTGCTGGGCCACGCCTGGCGCCAGGCCAGCCAGCCGGGCGAGGTCCGCCTCACCCGGCTCGCCCTCGAAACCGGCCTCCCGGACCTCGCACCGCAGCTGCTGGACTGGCTCGCGCAGCGAGGCCTGGTCAAGGCCCGCGAACGAGAGGGCAAGTTGCACACCCTGCGCCGCGTGCTGTCGCGGGCGACCCTCTCGGCGGATGAGGCCGCCATGCTCCAGGCCTGGCTTCAGGCGTTGAAGCACCGAGCACCCGGGCCCTAGACGCAACGCCCCGCGACGCCAGCGGGCCCGGGTGGTCCCACGCCCCCGCATTAACCAAATCATAATGTAAAAAACACCTTAACTTAAGAACACGCACGCGCCTGCCCCCCGATAACCCGTTGGACCCCCCAACCATGCAGGCCCTGATGCTGCGCGACTCCCTCCCCCCCGTCTCTCTTGGCCACCTTCGGGCGCCCCTCACGGCGCCCCCGACGCCCCCTGGCGAACGCCCGGTCGGCGTGACGCCGGCGCGCGTGCTGGCGCGGTCCACCCCCGGCGTACCGGAACGCGAGTTTCGCGGCAGCTGGATGGCGACGGTCAAGAACATCGATTGGCCGAGCCGTCCCGGGATGCGCACGGCCGACATGAAGGCCGAGCTACAGGCCATGCTGGACCAGGCCCAGGCCCTGAAACTGAATGCGGTGATCATGCAGGTGCGACCGGCGGCCGATGCGCTGTATCAATCGCGCCTGGAGCCCTGGAGCGAATTCCTGACCGGCAGCCAGGGACAAGCCCCGGACGACGGTTTCGACCCTCTGGCTTATGCCGTCGAGCAGGCCCACCTGCGCGGACTGGAACTGCATGCCTGGTTCAACCCCTTCCGGGCACGCCTGCTCAATCCGGACGGCTCGGCCCCGCCCACCGCCGCCAACCACATCACGCGCACCCAGCCCCAGTGGGTCCGCCGCTACGGGGCTTACCAATGGCTCGACCCGGGTGAGGCGGGGGTGCAGGACCACGCCATGCGCGTGATCCGCGACGTGGTGAAACGCTACGACCTGGACGGCGTTCACATCGACGACTATTTCTATCCCTATCCGGTGCAGGGCAAGGACGGCAAGGACCAGCCGTTTCCGGATGAGCCGAGCTGGCAGCAATACCTCAAGAGCGGCGGCACCTTGAGTCGAGACGACTGGCGTCGCGACAACGTCGATCGCTTCGTGGCGCGCCTGTATCGCGAGGTTCGCGAGGAAAAGCCACACGTCAAGGTGGGCATCAGCCCCTTCGGCATCTGGAAACCCGGTTACCCACCGGGCATCAAGGGCATGGACCCCACCGAAAAGCTCTACGCCGATGCGCGCAAATGGCTCCACGCCGGCTGGCTCGACTACATGCTGCCCCAGCTGTACTGGCCGATCGAGCAAGCGGCCCAGAGCTTTCCCAAGCTGCTGGCCTGGTGGAGCGAGCAGAACCTGAAGGGTCGCCACATGTGGGCCGGGATGTACACCAGCAAGGTGGCGGATGGCAGTCCCAGCGCCTGGAAAGCCGACCAGATTCGACGTCAGATCGACCTGAGTCGCACCACGCCGGGGGTGAGCGGTCACGCACACTACTCCTTGCGTCCGCTGCTGTCGGGCCGTGGCGGCCTGGCGTCGCAGTTGAAAGCTGAAACCTATCCGCGCCCCGCGCTGGTGCCCGCCTCGCCCTGGCTGGACGCGAACGGCGCCCCGCCGGCGCCGCCCGAGCTGAGACTGGGCAGCCAGACCCGCAGCGGTGGACGCCTGGTGAGCTGGCGCGCGGCGGATGATGAGGCCGTCTCCCACTGGATCGTGGCGCGGCGGGAAGGCGAGGTCTGGCGAACGGAGATTCTGCCGGGCTACCGTCGCTTCACGAGCGTGCCGCCAAACGTCGACGCACTCTCCGTGGCCGCGGTGGATCGCGCCGGGGTGGCAGGCCCGCCGGTGTCGGTCGGCATCAACTGACCCGGGCCCCGCCGGGCAGCTTGGAAGGGCGGGGAAAAGCCCTCCTGGGCCATTTGCCCCCTCTTGAAGGGGGTGCTACCATGACCGAGCCATGACCACCATTCCTGTGACCTCCCTGGCGATAGACGGCGGTGCGCCCATACGCACGACGCCGCTGCCGCCTTGGCCTTACTTCGGCCCGGAAGACGTGGCCGCCGTCTCGGCGGTGCTGGCGTCCGGCAAGGTCAACTACTGGACCGGGGAAGAAGGACGGCAGTTCGAAGCCGAGTTCGCAGAGGCCTTTCAGGTGCCGCATGCGATTGCCATGTCGAATGGCACCACGGCCCTGGAACTGGCCCTGTACGCGCTCGATATCGGCCCAGGGGATGAGGTCATCACCACCACGCGGACCTTCATCGCGTCCGCCAGCTCGGTGGTCGTCCGGGGCGCCCGTCCCGTGCTCGCCGATGTTGATCGCGACAGCCAGAACCTCACGGCCGCGACCGTCGCCCCCCTGATCACCCCACGCACGCGGGCCGTGATCGCGGTGCATCTGGCGGGTTGGCCCGTCGACATGGCGCCGTTGCTGGAATTGTGCCGGGCGCGCGGCATTCATGTGATCGAAGATTGTGCCCAGGCGCAGGGCGCTTACTACCACGGCCGACCGGTCGGCTCGCTGGGGGATCTGGGGGCCTTCTCGTTCTGTCAGGACAAGATCTTCACCACCGGGGGGGAAGGGGGCATGCTCACGCTCCAGGACGAGGCCCTGTGGAACCGGGCCTGGAGTTTCAAGGACCACGGCAAGAGCCACGAGGCCATGTTCAAGCGCCAGCACCCGCCGGGCTTTCGCTGGGTGCACGAATCGTTCGGCACCAACATGCGCATGACGGAAATGCAATCGGCGCTCGGCCGCCTGGCCCTGCGCCGCTTGCCCGAGATGATCACCGTGCGACGCGCCCACGCAGACCGCCTGAGGGCCTGTTGCGACCAGTTTGCCGCCCTGCGTGTGCCAGCCCCCCCGGCCGAGGTCTATCACGCCTACTACAAGTTCTATGCCTTCGTCAGGCCAGAGCGCCTGAAACCCGACTGGAATCGCGACCGCATCATGGCCGCCATCGCAGCCGAAGGCATTCCGTGTCTGTCCGGAAGCTGCAGCGAGATCTACCTCGAAAAGGCCTTCCCGCCCGAATGGCGCCCCGCGGAACGCCTGCCGGTGGCCCGGGAATTGGGCGAAACCTCCCTGATGTTCCTGGTTCACCCCACCCTGAGAGAAGCCGACATCCAGGACATGTGCGACGCCATCGAGAAAGTCATGAGCGCGGCCAGCCTGCCCTGAGGGCCGCGACCAGTCAACCTGCTCAGCCGTGCAGCAAGCGGGGCACGGCCGCGACCACCTGGTCGAGGTGGTTGTGGACGTAGGTTTCGGTGGCCAGCGTGGTGGCCTTGAGCACCACCAGCGGCACCCAGGTTTCGAACAGCGCCATATCGAGCGTATCCGGCGCCTCCAGCATGCCCTGCAGGTACTCGAAGCGCTCGCTGTCGAGCGGGGCCAGCACGTTGTGCGGGTGCAGATAGGCCGCCAGGCAGGCCTGGCGGGAGGCCCTGAAGTCAGGCTCCGCTCGCATCAGGTGGCGCGCCAGACGCTCGAGCAGGTAGGCGTAATCGCGACCGCAAGAAGCCAGCACCTGAGCCACCGGCTCGGGCGGCCAGGCCTGGATTTCTCCCGGGTCGATCAGTGGTTGCTCCGCCGCCAGCGACACGCCTCACTCCCTGCCTGCATCCGGTCACGCCCCCGTCGAGCGAATGCACCCTCCCCAGTTTATCTCGAACGCATCACGCCGGAGATTAAGCGAAATTAAATCCCCTTCAGAATTTTGACCTTGATTTAAGGATTCTTTCATCCATTCCTTATCGAATCCAGGGTTCATGCCGCGACAAGAGCGTTGTGGTGGCAGCCGGGCTGCCGGGTGAGTCGAGAGGGTGTCGGGAGCAAGATTCATGAATGCAGGACAGTCTCGCTTGATGCAGTATCACGTCACCAGCGCGTCGGTGGCCCGTCCCGCCGGCGTCGCCTGGCCGCCCGCGGCCACCCCGCCCTTGGTCGCGCCCCCTGGCATGGCCTGGCCGCCAGGCGCCCCTCCCTCTTTCGCTCCGCCCCCCGGTAACGTCCAGCCTCCGATGACGCCAACTGCTGCTCAGGGCCCCCATTCCCAGGATGCCCTTGCCAGCACGCTGGTGGCCTTGCACCAGCGCATCGCAGAATTGCAAGCCGCGCTGGCAAACGCCAGCACGCCGAGCCCTGCGCCGGCCCCATCCAGCTGGCCCAGCTGGCGCACCCCGCCCTTCGCGCCGCCCACCGCCGTCAGCACCCCGCCGGCGCCAAGCCCGTATTCTCTGCCCCCCTCCAGCGCCCCTTACGATGCCCGCTGGGGCGCCTGGCCAGCCCAGCCCCAGGGCCAGCAGGTGGCAACCCAGGTCAACCAGGTGGCGAACCAGGTGGGTTACTCGATCCAGAGCATCGGCCAGAACGTCGAGCAACTGGCGCGCACGCTCCAGGGCGTGTTCGGCCGCCGCTGATCGCGGCGGTCAGGGTAGCGAAGCGGGCCCGGCCCACCTGGAACGTCGCGATACGCCTGGTTCAGGAGCAGGCTCGTCGCCGGCTGCGCCGCCCCTGACGGGCGCGAAAAAACCGCAACAAGGGCTTCAGGCACCCCTGGTCCGTCACCAGCGCCAGGTGGTCGCAGCCGAGTCGCTGGAAGAAGGCCACACTGGCCGCGAGATGGGCGGCCACCGTGACCTGGTACGCCTCGCGCGCAGCCGGGTCGGAGGTGTCGACCACCGCCACCTGACCCGTCTCGGGATCCCGCAAGCGCACCAGGCCCACCTCCGGCAGCTGCCGCTCGCGCGGGTCCAGGACACTCACCGGGACCAGGTCATGGCGGGTGGCCAGCAGGCGCAAGGGACGCTCATAGCCATCGGACAGGAAATCCGAGATGAAGAACACCACGCAGCGACGCGGCAGCCGCATCAGCACGGGGACCACGACATCATAGCGAGTCCCTGGCCCCTCCGGATGAACCTCCAGCACCTGACGGATCAGGCGGTGGATGTGGCCACGGCCCTTGTGCGGCGGCAGGTAGAGCGCCACGCGGTCGGAAAACAGGCACAGGCCCACCGGATCCTGATTGCGCAGGGCGCTCCCCGCGATCGTCGCCACCAGTTCGGCAGCCAGTTCTCGCTTGCGCTGCGCCCCGGAGCCGAATTCGGCGCTGGCGGAGACGTCGACCACCAGCAGGATGGTGAGCTCCCGCTCCTCCGCAAACGTTTTCACATAAGGGCGGTCCATGCGGGCCGTGACGTTCCAATCGATTCGCCGCGGATCGTCGCCGGCCTGGTACTCCCGCACCTCGTCGAATTCGATGCCCTGCCCCTTGAAGACGCTCTCGTAGGCACCGCCGAGGTGCTCCTGGACCAGCCGGGCGGCGCGCAGTTCCAGGCGACGCACGCGTCGCGTGAGCGCCTCCGTCGGATCGTCGGGGGCCTCCTCGAGGCCAGGCCGCGCCAGCCCGTCAAGCCAGCCTGTGATCCACGACCACACCGGTTCAAGGCACCTTGATGCCAGCCAGCAAGGTGCGCACGACCTCGTCGACCGTCACGTCATCGGCCTCCGCCTCATAAGACAGCAGCAGGCGATGCCGCAAGACATCCGGGGCGATCGCCTTGACATCTTCCGGCAGCACGTAAGCGCGCCGCTTCAGGAAGGCGTGCGCCTTGGCCGCCAGCGTGAGGAAAATACTGGCCCGCGGACCTGCCCCGAAGGCGATCAGCGGCGCCAGTTCGGCCAGCCCGTGGTCGGCCGGTTGGCGGGAGGCGAACACCAGCTCCACGATGTACTGCTTGATCTTGTCCGCCACGTGGATGTCCGCCACCAGGCGACGCGCCTCGCCAATCAGCTCCAGTGAAGTCAACTTGCGGACCGAGGGCCGCTGGCCCCCGGTCATGCGGTCGATGATGTCCAGTTCTTCCGACTTGGTGGGGTATCCCACGCGCACCTTGAGCATGAAGCGGTCGAGCTGGGCTTCGGGAAGCGGATAGGTGCCCTCCTGCTCAATCGGGTTCTGCGTCGCCAGCACCAGAAACGGATGCGGCAACGGCAGCGACTCGCCGGCAATCGTGACCTGACGTTCCTGCATGGCTTCCAGCAGGGCGCTCTGGACCTTGGCCGGGGCGCGGTTGATCTCGTCGGCCAGCACGAGGTTGGCGAAAATCGGTCCCCGCCGCGTCGTGAAACTGGCGTGGCGCGCGTCGTAGATGCTGGTGCCGATCAGGTCGGCGGGGAGCAAGTCGGGCGTGAACTGCACGCGGCTGAAACGAGCCTGCAGCACCTCGGCCAGGGTGTTGATCGAGAGCGTCTTGGCCAATCCCGGGACGCCCTCGAGCAGGATGTGGCCGTCCGCCAGCAAGGCGATCATCAGGCGATCGAGCAGGGCGTTTTGCCCGACAATCACCTGCCGCACCTCGGCCAGCACGTCATTGATCCGATCGGCCGCCACCCGGATCCGTTCGGCGGCTTCCGCCATCGGCGAGTCAGCTGGGGTTGGCCCCACAGGGTGTCCTCCAATACAGGTCGAGCGCCGCCATTGTAACATCCCAACCGCCGCGCCCACGGCGATCGCCCGGCACTCACCTGGCCGTCAGCAATGAAGATTTAACAGGGATTTCATTCAAGGCCGGCACGCCCGCCTCCGATCGTGGGGAAGGTGTGACATGAGACACGTGAATGCAAGCGGAGGTTTTTTGATGCGTCGTTACCGGATTCTGGGTCTGCTCGCCCTGAGCGTTTCACTGGCCGCTTGTCAGTTCACCCTGTCGCCCCTGCAGCTGAACCAGGGAGGCACTCCCCCGCAAGGCGGCGGGTTGATCAGCAACCAGGACGCGGGCCTGATCAGCAACCTCAGCGGCGTGGTCCGCGCGCCCGCGGGCTACGCGGGCGTGGGCGGCGACCCGTTCAGCACCAGCCAGAACCTGATTGGCCTGGACGCAGCCACGCTGGTCGGCATGGACGGGGCCTCCCTGCGGGGCACCCGCCAGTTGCTTCAAGCCGAGGCCGGCGAGGAGGCGCCGCTGGCCAACACCACCGTGATGCTGACGGATGCGGCCGGGACGCCACTGCCAGGCATCCCCGCGACCGTGACGGACGCCCGCGGCAACTTCACCTTTCCGCGCGTGCCGGATGGCTACACCCTCGTCGTGATGGCGGCCATCAAGCGCGACGGCAAGGTAGCCTACATGAAGAGCCTGGCCCAGGCCGGCCAGGGCGGTGCCGAGATCGACTCGGCCACCACCCTCACCACCGCCGCCCTGCTCGAGGATGGCAGCGCGGGCCGGCTGTTCGGCAAGGTCGATCTGGCCAGCTTCAAGCGCATCAAGGAAAAGGTGAAGGCGCAGCTCCGCAAGGAGGGTCGGCCCGACCTGACCGATGCCAGGGCCATTCAGGCCCGCGCCGCGAAGCTCAAGGACGACCCCGAAATCAAGCGCGACCTGGAGGATGCCAAGGCAGCCTTGAAAAACGCCAAACGGGATGACAAGTCGCTCGAAGACCTCAGTCGCAAGGTCGAAGCGGAAGATTTGCGCCAGGCCAAGCCCGCCGAACGCCCCATGACGTGCCTCGAAAGCTTCAAGCAACGCGACCTGGATGGGGACGGCGCGGTCACCTACGAGGAAATGCTGAAATTCGCCAGGAGCCAGACGCGGGAACCTCAGGCAGGCCCCCCCGGCGAACCTCAGGAAAAACCCGGCGCCGTGACCGACGTGCCCCCGCAGAACGCCCCCACGCGTCGCCTGGCAGGCGCTCCGGTCCAGGTGCAACAGATGGTGGAGCAAGACGCGCCAGCGGTCACGACGGCGCTACCGCCCGTCGGGGACCAGCGCCCGGGCACGCCGGAAGGCCTCGAAGCGAGGGTGAAGCGCGAGTTCATCGCCCGTGACAAGAACGGCGACGGTCGCATCACGCCGGAAGAAGTCTGCGAGGAGATGCCGATCAAGCCGCCGGCCCCGCTGACGTGCGAGGAAAAGTTCAAGACGCTGGACCGCGATCGAGACGGTCGCCTGTCGGTGGAGGAACTGTTCGACGACTTCACGCCCCAACTGGGGCCAGACGGCCGACCCATGCTGGGACGCCCCAACCCGAAATCGAAGCTGGAAGGCCTGGACCTGAACGGCGACGGGTTCGTAGACCTCAAGGAATTCTGCCGTCCCGCCGACGAACCAAACCCGGAACCCCTGCCGGAGGATTGCGCCGGCCGTTTCAAACAGCTGGATCAAGACCAGAACGGGGGCCTGAGTTTCGAGGAACTCTTGCAGGGGGCAACACGTGCCGCCATCAATGCCGATGAGAAGGAACGGATCTACGAGCAGACCAAACTGAACTTCACCAAGTGGGACGCGGATAACGACGGCAGGCTATCGCCGAAGGAATACTGCGAGCCGGGCCTGGCCCCGGACCCGGCGCCGCCCTGCCCGGACGTGTACCGGAAACAGGACGCGGACGGCGACGGCGCGCTCAGCTTCCAGGAGATGTTGCTGGCCGCCGGTCACGAACGCGCCCAAGGCCAGGAGCGGGAGGCAATCTACAGCAAGGTCAAGACGCGCTTCCAGGCGCTGGACCGCAACCAGGACATGAAGGTCAGCCTCGCGGAATTCTGCGGGGAGGTGACGCTGCCCGGCAATCCCTGCGACGACCGCTTCAAGAAGCTGGACCGCGACGCCGATGGACGTCTCTCGGTGACGGAACTGTTCGAGGGCTTCGAACCAATCACCACCGCGGATGGGCGCATGACCACGATCGGACGCCCCAACCCGGAGGCGCAGCTGAAGGCCATGGACCTGAACGGGGACGGCTTCGTGGACCGCAAGGAATACGGCATCGGCTCGTGTGAGGAAGGTGATGCCATCCGGCCCACGCCCACCCCTGCCCCCACGGCCAGGCCGACCCCGGCCCCCAGCATCAAGCCGAGCCCCGTGCCGACCAGCCTCTCTCTCACCTGCGATGAGCGCTTCAAGCGAGCGGCCGGCTCGGATGGCTTGCTGGGACCGGACGAGGTGGCGGTCTTCGAGTGGAACAGGGAGATGTTCATCAAGTACGACCTGAACAAGGACAACCGGATCGACCGCAAGGAATTTGGCCAGGTGTTCTGTCAGGAGAGCCCCACCGGTACGGTCTCCAGAACCACCACGACCAGCAACGGCACCACCACCACGACGACCACCACCATTTCAGGGGGCAGCACCACCGTGCTCCGGTGATGACGGGCTGCGGCGCGTCTCCTACAATGATCGCGTGACGACGACCCCTGCTTGTTTCGGTGCCATTGAGGCCGGCGGTACAAAATTTGTTTGTGCCGTCGGCTCGGCGTCTGGTGAGATCCTTCAGCGGGTGCGCCTCGACACGCGTGGGCCGGCTGAGACGCTGGCAGAGGTGCTGGGCTTCTTCCAGGCGGTCGTCGCCACGCAGGGCCCCCTGCAGGCGCTGGGCATCGGGACCTTCGGACCGATCGAGCTGGACCCCGCCTCGCCCCGCTGGGGCTGCCTGGGCGCGACGCCCAAGCCGGGTTGGGGGGGATATCCGCTGGCGACCACGCTGCAGGACGCGCTGGGCTGCCCGGTCGGGCTCGACACCGACGTCAATGCCGCCGGTCTGGCCGAGGGCCTGTGGGGCGCCGGGCGCGGGCAGGACCTGTTCGTTTACGTCACGGTCGGCACCGGCATCGGCGGGGGCGTGCTGGTGGCCCAGACGCCTCTGCGGGGGCTCTCCCACCCGGAACTGGGCCACATTCCCGTGCGGCGCCACCCGCTGGATACAGAATTTTCGGGCAGCTGCCCGTTCCACGGGGACTGTCTGGAGGGCCTGGCCAGCGGCAGTGCCCTCCAGGCGCGCGGCGTGGGGCGTCTGGACGATCTGCCGGCCGACCACCCGCTCTGGGAAATCCTGGGCGATTACCTCGGCCAGCTGGCCGCCAACCTGTTCCTGACAGTGAGTCCGCAGCGCCTGATCATCGGCGGCGGGGTCGGCCAGCATCCGGCGCTGCTGACCCGCGCGCGCACCCGGACGGCGCACTGGCTGGGGGGCTACCTGCGCCCGGAGACGCTGCCGTTCGAACTGGAAAGCCGCCTGGTGCCGCCCGAACTGGGCGATCGGGCCGGTGTTCTGGGCGCGCTGGCGATCGCCGCCCGCCGCCAGCCGGCCCCCGCCTGCGGCTGACGGGGCGCCCCTTCGCTCATGGCACGCGATACCCGCTTGGTCCGCCCGCCTCGCTCCGAGACATCCGACACCGACGCGGAACCCGCGCGCTGCCAGAATCCAAGATCATCGGCCGCCCTGGGTAGGAAATCCTCGGGAGTGTCTCACCATGGCCCGATTGCCGTATTTTCAGTTGCTGCGCCGAGGAGTGCGCCCCGCCATGATCGCCCCCATCTTCTTTCTGGCCCTGAGTGCCAGCGTCGTCACCAGCAGCGTGCCGCAAGGCGCGAGCCTCCCCGAAGTGCCCGCACTCGCACCGATTGGCCCGAGGGTATCACTGCCCCTGACCGTCATGGCCTCGCCGCACCAGGACGATCGCCCGGCCGGCGCGGTGATCGACACGATCATCCTGCACGACACGGAAACCCCCGGCGTCACGCAGGCCCGCACGATCGTGAACTGGTTCCAGCATCCCCGTTCTTTCGTGAGCGCGCACTACATCATCGGCAAGGCCGGGGAGCTGATCCAGTGCGTGCCGGACGAGCGACGCGCCTGGCACGCGGGGCCGAGCAAGTTCGAGGGGCGCGAGAAGGTCAATGACTTCTCGCTCGGGATCGAGCTCGTCAACGCCCAGACCGGCAGCGACCCCTTCAGCGACGCCCAGTACCGCACCCTGAGCGTGCTGACGACTGACCTCGTGCAGCGTTACGGGATTCCCCTGGAGCGCATCGTGGGCCACCGTCACGTGACCAACTACCCTGGCATCAAGAAGGATCCGGCCGACAACTTTGACTGGGCGCGCTACAAGCGGGGGGTCGCCGGCCTGCTGGCCCAGGGCACCCAGGTGGTGCGCCAGGTGTCACCGGCGACCCAGGCCCGTCAATAGCGGACACCAGGCGGATTTCGCCAATTCGATATCCAGTTTTTCAATTAATATTAACCGTTTGCTAAGAATAAAAACCTCGACCGGGCCGGATAAGCCCGTTAGCGGGAGCGCTCGTGTTCCCGGCGCCTGGGGAGGTTTTGTTCGTGACCAGACACATCGTGCAACGCGGCGAGACGCTCTCGGCGATCGCCGCCACCTACGACACCTCGATCCGGCGCCTGATGCGGCTCAACCGCCTGACGGATCCGCACCGCATCCACGCGGGCGACACGCTCACCCTGCCGGCGGAGGCGCGGCGCCCGGCGCCTGATCCGGCTCAGCCGACGCCTCCCGCAAAACCCGGCACGGCCAAGCGCCCCCTGAGCGAAGACCGCCTGCTGCTGCAAACGGAACGCCCCCGCCACGCGGCGCGCCAGGACGTCGACCGGCTCGCGCGCGACATCGAAGCGGAGAAGCTGAACCCCCGTAGCCCGTTCCTGCGGCAGATGGTGCCGGCCGCCCTGGCGATCGAGGCCAAGTACGGCTTGCCTGCCAAGGTGATCCTGGCGCAGGCCGCGCTCGAATCGAACTGGGGCAAGGCCGCGATCGGCACCTACAACGTGTTTGGCATCAAGGGGCGTGGCTCCCAGGGCAGCGTCATGGTCTCCACCCGTGAACACCTGCGCGGTCGCTGGGTGCGCACCCGTGAACCGTTTGCGCGTTACGGCAGCTTTCACGAGGCTTTTGAGGCCTACGCCCGCACGCTTCACAACGGCCGCTACCAGCGAGCCCTGGCCGTGAAGGACAACCCCGTGCGCTACGCCAAGGCGTTGCAAGGGGTCTACGCGACGGATCCAGGCTACGCCAGCAAGCTGATCGCGATCATGAAGAGCGCGCTGGGGATGTAAGCCCGTTTTATATTGAAAGCTTAACCTGTCTTTTCTCATCCGAAACTCCCCCGGAACCGGCTGGCGCGACACGGAAGGGGGAGGGGTCTGCCCTCCCTGGCCTTTCGGACGGAGACGCGCGCCTTGCATCCTTTGACCGCTCTGCGGCCCCCCCTCACCGCCCCGACGGGTGCGATCGCCGCCCGCGCGGCCCTCGCACCCGTCGGCGGCTCGCCGGTGGCGTCGTTTCCGCAGGACCAGCTCTCGCCGGGGCGCGCCACCGCGATCCTGCGCTTGCAGGCCCTGCTGGCGGCTGAGGCGACCCTGCCCTTGCAAAATGGGTCGCGCAGCCAGCTGCTGCTGCAGCCCCAGCCCACCGGCAAGGGCACGGTGGTGCTGCTGCACGGCTGGTCGGCCGGCACCTACCAGTATGAGCTGCTCGCCCCCCAGCTGCTGGCGCAGGGCTTCGACGTCTACATCCCGCGCCTGCCTGGTCACGGCTTCCAGAAACCCGACGGCAGCGCTGATGCGAGCCAGTTGCTGCGGTCCCACGAGTTCATGGGCTACCGGCAATTTGCCGACGAGCTGATGGAACAGGTGCGCGGCCTCGGAGGGCCGATCCAGGTGGTGGGGCTGTCCGGCGGCGGCAACGTGGCGCTGGACATGGCGGCCCGCTACCCGGAACTGAAAGGCGCCGTGGTCATGGCCCCCTATCTGGGCAGCGCCGATCCGAAGGCGCGCTTCGGCCACCATCTGATGTGGGGCCTGGACCAGCTCACCTTCGGCCAGGGCAGCCGCTTTCTCAACCGCCTGACGCACAGCTGGGGGCCCACGCCGACGCATTCGGGGGCGGGCCACTGGGAGCACCCGGTCGGCGCGATCTATGCGATCGCCCGCTACGGCGATGCCGTCATGCAGGCCTTGCCCAACACCCGCGTGCCGATCCAGTTCATCACCACGGCCAACGACCGCGCCGCCTCACCGCGCCTGATCGGCGAGGCGTACGTGCGCACGGGGGGAGCGGCCCGCAACGGATTTTTCGAATTCCCAGCCTCCGACACCGTGCCCCACCCCATGCTGCATCCGCTGACCAACCCGAACGCGCGCGCGATCGAAACCCTCAATCAGGTGAGCCTGCGCTTCCTCGACGGCGGACAGTTCAGCCAGCAGCCGCCTGCGCCACAGGGTTGAGGGCCGGTTTCTCTCCGCCGCCTCATCGCGACGGTGGCAACAGCTGCAACCACAGATGGCCGTACGGCCCCAGCGTGAGCGGATAGGGTTCATCGCCGAAAGGTGGGAAGGGGCGAGCGCCGGGCAGGGGCACGACCCGCCAGCCCGTGTGAGCAGAAAGCTCGAGCGCCGTGGCCTGTGCGACCGGCGACATGTTGGCGACCACCAGCACCGCTTCATGCGCCATGGTGCGCAGAAAAGCCAGGATGGCGGGGTTTTCCGGCGCCAGCAGCACGAATTCGCCGCGGCGCAAGGTGACGTGCTCGGCCCGCAGCCGCAGGCGCTCGCGCAGCCAGTGCCAGAAGGACGACGGATTGGCCCGGGCCGCGGCCACGTTGGCCACCAGCGGGTGATACGGGCCCGGATCGCCGGGCATCGCGACCCGCAGCTGACTCGGCGGCGCCGCCGAGAAGCCGAAATTGCGCCCATCGTCCCAGGCCATCGGCAGGCGCACGCCGTGGCGGTCCGGCCGGTGGATGTCATCGCCCATGCCGATCTCATCGCCGTAATAGAGCACGGGCGCGCCGGGCAAGCTCAGGAGCAGGGCGTGCAGCAGCTCCACCCGACGGCGATCGCCCTCCAGCAAGGGCCAGAGCCGCCGCCGGATGCCCACGTTGCAGCGCATGCGCGGCTCCGGGGCATAGGCGGCCCACATGGCCGCCCGCTCGACTTCATCGACCATTTCGAGCGTGAGCTCGTCGTGGTTGCGCAGGAAGGTGGCCCACTGACAGCCGGGCGGCAAGGGGGGCGTGCGCGTCAGCACCTGTGCGATCGGGTCGCGGCGTTGCTGGGCGAGGGCCAGAAACAGCCTCGGCATGAGCGGAAAGTGAAAGTTCATCGGCAACTCCGGCGCTTCCGGCGTGCCGAAATAGGGCAACACGTCCTCCGGCCACTGGTTCGCCTCACCGAGCAGCAAGGCCTCGGGAAAACGTTCGGCCAGCCGGGCGCGCAACCGACGCAGGAACGCGTGGGTCTCCGGCAGGTTTTCACAGGAGGTGTTCTCGCGCTCGAACAGATAGGGCACCGCGTCCACGCGAAAGCCATCCAGGCCGAGTTCCAGCCAGTGTTCCAGGGTCGCGAGCATCTCGGATTGCACCGGCGGATGGTCGTAATTGAGGTCCGGCTGCGAACTGAAAAAGCGATGCCAGTAGTAGCGGCGGGCTTGGTCGTCCCAGGCCCAGTTGCTGCGCTCGGTGTCGGTGAAGATGATGCGCGCCTCCGCGTAGCGGCCAGGGTCATCGCTCCAGACGTACCAGTCATGGTAGGGATGGCCAGGCCCCTCGCGCGCGGCCTGAAACCAGGGGTGCTGGTCCGAGGTATGGTTCAGCACCAGGTCGGCAATCACGCGCAACCCCAGGGCGTGGGCGTCGCGCAGGAAGACCTGGAACTCGGCCAGGCTGCCAAGGTCGGGGTGAATCGCGCGGTAGTCGCTGATGTCGTAGCCATCGTCGCGCAGCGGTGAGGGATACATCGGCAGCAGCCAGAGGCAGCTCACCCCCAGTTCGGCCAGGTAGGGCAGGCGTTGGGTCAGGCCTTTGAAATCGCCGATGCCATCGCCATTGCCATCGCAGAAGGTGCGCGGCGCCAGCTCGTAAAAGACCGCCTCGTGATACCAGGCCGGAGCTTGTAACACCACGCGTCTTCCTCCCCACGCCCCTGGGCACGGCGGCCTGCTGAGGCCAAACGGGCCGAAACGGCCGGCCGCGATGGGGGCCATGCCCCAAACGTAGCCGATCCTGCCCCCGGGCCGCAGCCGACAGGCGAGGGCCCCTCCCCAGCGGGCAGGGCATGCGCCATAATGTGGGGGCCCGGGCGTGCTGCTCCCCGACGAACAGTCGCCCGATCGTCCCCGCATCACCCGCCGCACTGCCGGCGCGCCCCAGAGAGGACTTCCCGATGTTTCGTCGCACCGCCTTGGCCGTGGGCCTGATCATGTCACTGGGTGTCGCGTCGCCGGCTGATGCCGCCAGCAAGCTCAAGCCGATCAAGCCGGCGCCGGAGTTCACGCTCAAGCACAGCAACAGCGACAAGTCCTTCTCGCTCAGCGAGATGAAGGGCAAGGTGCGCCTGATCGACTTCTGGGCCACCTGGTGCCCGCCTTGCCGGGAGGAGATTCCGGGCTTCATCGCGCTGCAGAAGAAGTACCAGGCCAAGGGCCTGGAGGTGATCGGCATCTCGGTCGACAAGGGCGGGGCCGAGGTCGTGAACAATTTCGCCAAGGAACAGGGCATCAACTACACCATGCTGATGAGCGATCCCACCGTCGAGGCCGCCTACGGCAACATCCGCAGCATCCCGACGACCTTCCTGGTCGACCGTCAGGGGCAGATCGTGAAGAAGTACGTGGGCTCCACCGCGATGGAGGTCTTCGAGGCCGACCTCAAGGCGCTGCTGTAAGGCGACCCCGGTGAGCGGCGGCCTGTCCTGGCACTTTCCCGCGCCACCCGAGGTGGCGTGGGAGACGCTTGAGGCTACGGTGCAGGCCGCCGGCATCACGATCGAGCGCCCTTGTGGCGAATGCCACCCGCACCACCCCGAAATCATCTACCCGATCGACTACGGCTACGTGAACGGGGTGCCCGGCGAGGATGGCGAGCCGCTGGATATTTTTGTGGGCCGCGCACCAACAGGCCTGGTGGCGGTGGCGCGGACAATCGACCATCGCAAGGGCGACACGGAACTCAAGCTGCTCTGGAACTGCGGGCCTGAGGAGATCTACCTGGTGCACGGCTTTTTGAATTTCTCCCCCGCTCACATGACCGCCACGCTCCGCCTGCGCCAACCGCTGCACGACATGGGGCGTCGCGGTTGAGCCTCAGCCATCCGCGTGAGAAGCCCCCGATGAACGAGCCCCCTGAATCCTCGCCCCGCTTGCGGGTGCGCGCCGTGGCCACCCTGCTGTGGACGGCGGGGCTGCTCGTCGGGCTGTGCGTCCCGCCCGTTCAGGCGGCTCCCCTCCAGGCCCTTTCGGCCGAGGAGGCGGCTCGGCTGGCGATCGCCACCAGCCCGACGCTGCGAGCGCTGGAAAAGGCCAGCGAAGCGGCACGCGCCCGCGCGCAGGCGGCCGGAGCCTGGAGCAACCCTGCGCTGGTGTCCCAGTTTCAGAGTTCCCCTGACCTCGGCAACCACATGCTCACCTTCGGCCTGCGCCAACCGCTCGACTTCCGTCAGCTGGCCCAGCAGCGGCGGGAAGCCGCCGAGGACGAGGCGCTGACGCTGGAGCTCCGGCTGGCGGCCACGCGACGGCAGGTCGGCTTCCAGGCGCGCCGCAGCCACGTCTCGCTCTGGCTGGCCGAAGCGGGCGTGCAGGACCACAGCCGACTGGTGGGCTTCCTGCAGGGCGAACTGGCCCGCGGGCAGCGCCGCGTCGCGGCCGGCGCGCTGGCCGCCCACGAGCTGATTCACACCGAATTCGAACTGGCCATGGCCCGGCAAAAGCTGAACCAGGCGCAGGCCAGCGGTGAGCGCGCCCGGGCGCAGCTGAACCTGCTGCTCGGCCGCCCGGTCGATGCGCCCGTGACGCTGCCGGGCATGGATCCGGCCGTGCCCGCGCCGCCCGGTGAGCTCAAACGCTGGATTCAGGAAGCCCTGTCCCGACGGGTCGAACCCCGCGCCGCCGAACTGGCCGCCCGGCGGGAACGACGCGGCATGCGTCTGGCCGAGTCGCTGCGCTTCGGTGAAGGCGAGCTCGACCTGCAGGGCGGCACGGCGGGCCCCTTGCTGGCGCCGCTGCTTTACGGCGCCTTTGCCCTGCCCGTGCCACTCTGGAACGACTACCGGGCCGAAGTGGCGGCCCACGCCGCCGAGGCCGCACGGCAGGACGCCGAGCGAACGGCGGCGGAAGCGGCGATCGCCGCGGAGGTAACCGACGCCTGGCTGGAAACGCGCCTGGCCGCGGCCCGCGTGCGTGAAATTTCAGACGGTGCGCTGGCCCTCGCGCTGCACGCCGTCGAGAAAGCCGAAGCACGACTGAAGGCCGGGGCCGGCACGGCGGTCGAGTTGCTGACGGCCCGCCAGGAACGACTCGAGGCCGAGACGGCCCATCGAACGGCCCTGCTCAGCTACCACCTTGCCAGGCTGCGCCTGGAAGAAGCCTGCGGGCGTTGAACGCAAGCCCTGCCACCAGGAGACCGTCTCTGTGCCTGTCCACCCTCATCGTCTGCTCGCCCTGACAGCCCTGGCGCTGGCCCTCGTCGCCTGCCGGGGAGAGGCGCCGCCCGCGGAACCGAGCGAAGCCCCCCAAGACTCCGCCGGCGGCACGCTCCAGCTGAGCGAGGCGGTGCGCCAGCACCTGGCACTCCAGCTCACGCCCGTGTCCCGGCGCGACTTTTCCCTGGAGGTCAATGCCTTGGGCGACGTGGTGACCCGCCCTGAATCGGAAGCCGTGGTCCACGCCCCGCTCACGGGCCAGCTGGCGGAGGTGCGGGTCGGCGTGGGTGACGCCGTCACGCAGGGGCAGACCCTGGCGATCATCCGCAGCGCGGAACTGGGCCGGGCGCAGGCCAGCTACCTGAAGGCCCTCGGCGAAGCCCGGCTGGCCCGGCGCGAATGGGAGCGCCAGCAGCGCCTGTTCGCGGACACGCTGGCCTCCCGTCGCGAGCTGGAAACGGCCGTGCAGGAGCGCGACGCCAGCCAGATTGCCCTCTCGCAGGCTGCGGAGGAGCTGCGCCTGCTCGGTTTCGACCAGGCCCAGATGGACGGCTTGGCGCGTCGGGGACACGTCGACCCGCTGCATCGGCTGCGCGCCCCGGTCAGCGGGCTGATCACGCAGCGTCACGCGACCCGGGGCGATCGGGTCGCTCCGGAGGATGCCGAACCGCTCTTCGCGCTGGCCGACATGCGCACGGTGCGAGTCGAAACGGACATTCCGGAGCGCAACTGGCGCCTCGTCCGGGCCGGCCAAGCCGCCCGGATCGCCGTCGATGCGCTGGGGGGCAGCGAGATCGCAGCGCGGGTGGTGCGCGTCGCCCCGCTGCTGGATGTGAACAGTCACACGGGCAAGGCCCTGATCGATGTGCCCAATCGCGAAGGGCTGCTGCGGCCGGGCATGTCGGCGCGCGTGCGCATCGACACCGGCCGCGTGCGCAGTCTGGCCGTGTCAACGATGGCCTTGTTGCAGGAGGGAGAGCGCAGCTTCGTGTTTGTGGCTGAAGGCGAGGACCGCTTCCGCGAGGTGACGGTCACGCCCGGTGCGCGCAACGGCCAGTGGGTGGGCATCACCACAGGCCTCACGCTCGGTCAGCGCGTGGTCAGCCAGGGCGCCTTCGACCTGCAGTCCGAGGCCCGCAAGGCTTCGTTCGGCGGAGAGTGACGCCGTGATTGAAAAACTGATTCACCTCGCCCTGGCGCAGCGAGCGGCCGTCCTGATCACCACCCTGGCCCTGATTGCCGCCGGCGTGTGGTCCTTCCTCAAGCTTCCGATCGACGCCTTTCCGGACGTCACCAACGTGCAGGTTCAGGTGCTGGCGGAAGTGCCCGGCATGGCGCCGCCGGACGTGGAGCGCCTGGTCACCTTTCCGCTCGAACTCGAGCTGAACGGCGTCCCGCGCGTCACCCAGGTGCGCTCGATCTCCAAGTTCGGCCTGGCCGTGATCACGGTGGTGTTCGAGGACCGGGCCGACATCTACTTCGCCCGGCAACAGGTGGCGGAACGCCTGACGGTGGCGCAGAGCGCCCTTCCCGACAACGCCAAGGCCACGCTCGGACCGATCGCCTCGGGCATGGGGGAGATCTTCCAGTACACGCTGGAAGGTCCCTACGACCTGATGACCCGACGGACCGTACAGGAGTGGCTGATTCGCCCGCAACTCCGCACGGTGCCGGGGGTGACCGAGGTCAACACGCTGGGCGGTCTGCTCAAGCAACACCACGTCGAGATCCGGCCGGATCGCCTGGCGGCCTATGGCCTGACCATCCAGGACGTGATCGACGCGCTGGCGCGTAGCAACCGCAATGCGCCGGGCAATTATTTCGAACGGGGCGACGAGCAGTTCCTGGTGCGCGGTCTGGGCACCATCACGCAGGCCGAGGAGCTGCCCCAGACCCTGGTGGCCGTGCGGGCCGGGCGGCCGGTCTACCTGCGCGACGTGGCCCAGGTGGGCATCGGCGCAGCCCCGCGCCAGGGCGCGGCGACCCGCGACGGCGCGGAGACGGTGGCCGGCATCGTGATGAAGTTGCGCGGCGAGAACGGCCGCGAGGTGATCCAGCGGGTCAAGGACAAGCTGGCCGAGGTCGCGCCGGCCCTGCCCCCGGGCATGCGCATCAAGCCCTTCTACGACCAGAGCGAGCTGGTCGAAAACGCGGTCGGCACGGTCGAACGCGCCTTGGTGGAGGGCGGCGTGCTGGTGGTCGGGGTCTTGCTGTTCTTCCTCTGGCACGTGCCAAGCAGCCTGATGGTCGCGGTCACCATCCCGCTTGCCATGCTGTTTGCCTTCCTGATGATGCAGGCGTTCAACCTGCCCGGCAATCTCATGAGCCTGGGCGGCCTGGCGATCGGGCTGGGCATGATGGTGGACGCCAGCATCGTGATGGTCGAGAACATTTACCGCCACCTGCACGACAAGCGCGGCAGCCAGCCGGTGCTGGCGGTGGTAGCGGAATCGGCCACCGAGGTGGGACGCCCGATCGTCTTCGCGATTGCCATCATCATCGCCGTGTTCCTGCCCCTTTTCACGCTGGGCGGCCTGGAAGGCAAGATGTTCGCGCCCATGGCCTTCACGATCGGCTTTGCCCTGTTCGGCTCGCTGGTGCTGGCCCTGACGCTGGTGCCGGTGCTGGCGTCGCTGCTGCTGCGGCGTGACACGGCCGCGCACGAGAATCCGCTCCTGCACGGCCTGCAGGCCGCCTATGCGCGCTCCCTGAAGGGGGCCCTGGGCCAGGGCAAGGCCGTCGCGGGCCTCGCCCTGGGGGGCCTGCTGGTGTCGCTGGCCATGGTGCCGGGCCTGGGCACCGAATTCCTGCCCAGCATGGACGAGGGCAGCAGCGTGATCACGGCCTCGCGCCTGCCCAGCGTCTCGCTGGCCAAGGCCAACGCCCAGGCCAACGCGGTCGAACGGGCCCTCAAGCAACTGCCGGAAGTGCTCTCGGTCACGACCCGCACCGGACGGGCCGAGGTGGCCAGTGACCCGATGGACGTGGCCATGAGCGACATCTTCATCCAGCTCAAACCCCATCTGCAGTGGGTCAGCGCCCGCACCAAGGCCGCCCTGGTGGAGCGGATGGAGGCCGTCACACGACACATCCCCGGCATCGGGCTCAGCTTTGGGGAGCCCATCGCGGTGCGCGTCGACGAGCTGGTCAGCGGGGTCAAAAGCCAGGTGGCCGTCAAGCTCTTCGGTGAGGACCTGGAGGTCCTGCAAGCGAAGGGCACGGCGATCCAGGCTGCCCTGCAACGCGTGGCCGGCGCCAGCGACGTGAAGACCGAACAGCTGAGTGGCCTGGCCCAGCTGCAAATCAGCTACGACCGGGCCCGCATGGCCCATTACGGCCTGACCAGCGAGGACCTCGGCACGGTGGTGGAGGCGGCCATCGGCGGGCACGTCGCGACGGAGTTGCTGGAGGGCCAGCGTCGCATCGGGGTGGCCGTGCGCTTGCCTGCTGCGCTGCGCAGCGACGTGGAGGCGCTCGCAGCCATCCCGGTGCCGCTCACGGGCGGTGGCCGGGTGCCGCTCGGGCACGTGGCAGATATCTCGCTGTCGCAGGGCCCGGCCGTGATCAGCCGGGAAAATGGTCAGCGCCGCGTGGTGGTGGAGTGTAACGTGAATGGCCGCGATATCGGCTCGTTCGTGGCCGATGCCAAGCGGGCGATCGCCCGTGAGGTCCCGCTGCCGTCGGGCTACATCCTCAGCTGGGGCGGCCAGTTCGAGAACCAGCAGCGGGCCATGGGCACGCTCATGATCGTGGTGCCGATCGTGCTCGGCCTGATTTACCTGCTGCTGTTTCTGACCTTCGGTTCGCTCCTGCGGGCCGGCGTGGTGCTGCTGAACGTGCCTTTCGCCTTGATCGGCGGGATCGCCGCGCTGGCGGTCAGTGGCCAGCACCTGTCCGTCAGCGCCAGCGTCGGCTTCATCGCCCTGTTCGGCGTGGCCGTGCAGAACGGCGTGATCATGATCAGCACGATCGACAAGCTGCGCAGCCAGGGGCTGGACCTGCAGGTGGCGATCGTGGAGGGCGCCGGGATGCGCTTGCGGCCCGTCCTGATGACGGCCCTGGTGGCCAGCCTGGGACTCGTGCCGCTGGCCCTGAGCAGCGGCATCGGCGCGGAAATCCAGCGCCCGCTGGCCTGGGTGGTGATCGGCGGGCTGTTCAGCTCCACCGCGCTGACGCTCTACTTGCTGCC
>JAYKJB010000104.1 GCA_035285325.1 Candidatus Sericytochromatia bacterium | reverse complement strand
GGCCGGGATGACCAGCGCAACCTCTCCCCGGCCGCCAAACAGGCGACCTCGGCTCCCGCTCCGACACCGAAGCGGGCACCGGCGGGCAAAGAGGTCGACCTTTTCAACGACGTGAACGTGCCGGCCGTTCCGCCGGCCAAGGGCAACAAGGCCCCCAAGGCTCCCCCGGCGGACGATGGCGAGGTCGACGTGTTCACGGGCAAGAACGTCGACAAGTTACCGGCCGGCCGGGTCGAGAAGGCGGCGCCACGCCCGGCAACCAACAACGACGTGTTCTGACCGTCCTGATTCCGCGTTGGAGCCCCTCGCTTGTGTACCGCAGGCGAGGGGCGGCTTTTTCACCCCTTGTTCAGGTGAGCACCGTCGTCACCAGCGTTCGGGGACCGTGATGCTGGCCAGGGCGACCGAGCTTTCGTCGTCCGCTCTTCCCCAGGCGCTCTCCCCTCATGGGCGGGCTCCCTCGCTGTCGAGGGTCTCGCGCAACACGCGACGCGTCTGGCGCACGAGCAGGGCGATCGCCAAACCCATCCCCGGCAATGCCCAGCCCAGGTGCATCAGGGCTTCCCCCAGCTGGAGGTCGAACTTCCCCAGGATCAGGGGCCAGCAGGTCAGCAGGTTGACCTCGGAGGCGCCCATGGCCAGCAATGTGGCCGGCAGCAAACCATACAGCAGCCCCTGTCCCACCAGCATGGCGCCGAGGGGATCCCGATGGGGAGGGGTGGCCAGTTGCACGGCCAGCATCCAGGCGGTGTCTCGCCCCACGAACAGCGCCAACACCAGCAGCTTGAGGGCCTCCTGGGCCGGCCCGCCCGGTGTGGGGGAAAGCAGGGCCGGGAGCGCGCTCAGGAGAGACCCCGCGAGACCGATGGCCGCCAGCACGAGGGCCAGCGACCAGAGCGGCAGCCCTCGCCAGACGCCTCGCCTGTCGCCTTGGTACCAGCGCTGCATCAGCCTCCGCAGACGTATGCCGTCGGTCCGTTCGGCCTGGCTCATCAGCCAGGCAGCGGCCAGCCAGACCAGGGTCGCGAGGGTCCAGACGGCCCCTTCCTTGCCCGCCAGGTTCCGGGCGAAGGGCAGCAGGTAGAACGGGACGAACAGCAAGAAGGCCAGCCAGCTCCACGGCTGCACCGGCAGTTGCAGCTCGATTCGCATCAGCCGGTGCAGTCCTGCGAGGACCCAGGCCAGCCAGATGGCCAGCGAGCCCGGGATGAAGAGGGCCGGGCTCACGGACCACCACCAGGCGACCGGGGCGCTTCGCCCTTGCAATTCCAGCAGACCAGCCTCCCGGCCCACCGCCTGGGCGCTCATCAGCGCCAGGCCCAGCGCCACGAGCCAGCCCAGCGAGCCAAGCAGCCCCGGCCGACCGCGCCGGGCCCGGCGCAGCCGGCCCGCTGCCAGCAGGCTGCCGCCGAGGGCTCCTGCATGGAGCAACACGGTGCCCAGTAGCAAGGTGGCGATATGACTCAAGGCCAGCCCCACGCTGCCCAACACCGCTTGGGCAGGGAGGTACAGGGCCAGTCCGCCCAACGCCCCGAACCAGGTAAACGCGGTGGTGCCGAACAGCTTGCCGAGCAGCAGCGAGGCCCCGCTGTGCCCGGAAAGCCGCTGCTGGTCCCAGGTGCCGCTCAGGACTTCATCCGACACTGCTGCGCTGGCCTTGCGCAGGCCCCAGACGCTGTAAAAGCCGTAGACCGATAACCCCAGCCACTGCAGGGCCAGCAGGCTGTCGGCCAGCTTCAGACCGAAGGCCTCGGTCGCGGTGAAGGCCATCAGGGCCAGGACCGCCAAGGCCACGCCGCAAGGCCGCGGGCGCAGTTCCAGCCAGAGGTTCCGCTGCAATTCGGCGTTCATGGCGCCTCCGGGTGGCGCACCTGCGCCAGGTACATGGCCTGCAAGTCGGCACTTTCTGGCGCCAAGCCCACCACACGCACCCCGGCGTTCAGCAGATGCAGCAGCAGTTCCGCTTGCTCCGCCTCCGGGCGGCGCCACTCCAGGCGCACCCCATCCGGCAACAGCTGCAAGTCGCCGACCCCCTCCCAGGCCTGCAGCCGTTCGGCGGCCGCTTCGGGGGGGCCGACCACGCGCAGGCGCAGCCAGCGGCCGCCTGTCGCTACGTGGCCCTGAACCGCGACCAGCCCCCGCACGCGTCCGGCTTCCAGCGTCAGCATCCAGGTGGCGTAGCCTTCCAGTTCGGCCAGGATGTGTGACGAGACCAGCACGCTCTTGCCGGCCTGGCCCAGGCGCGTGATCAGCTCCGCCAGCGCGGCCCGGGCGGCCGGATCGAGCCCCGAGGCGGGTTCGTCCAGCACCAGCACGGGGGGATCATGCACCAGGGCCTGCGCCAGGCCGACGCGCTGACGCTGACCGCGCGACAGGCTGCCGGCCCGCTGGGCCCAGAGGCTGTCCAGTTCAGTGGCTTCGCGCACCGCCTGCAGGCGCGCCTCCAGCACCGCGCCGGCCAGGCCGCGGGAGGCGCCGGCGTAGCGCACACACTGGGCCACGGAGAGGTCTTCATACAGGCCAAAATCGTCCGGCAGCCAGCCGATGCGCCGGTGCACCTCGCGCGGACTCTCCTGGGTGTCGAAGCCGGCTACCCGGATGCGGCCGCTGAAGGGGGCGTCGAGCGCGACCAGACAGCGCATCAGGGTGGTCTTGCCGGCCCCGTTGGGCCCCACCAGCGCGGTGATCGCGCCGGCGGGCAGGGCGAAGCTGACGCCATCCAGGGCGCGCACGCCCGGGAATTCGACGACCAGGTTTTGCACCTCGACGGCGGGCGAGGCTTCAGACGTGTCTGGTGGGTGCAAGGGGACTCCCGTTCGGTCAGGGCTGCAGGGCGCCGGACTTTTCCTCGTTCGGGAGCAGGTCCTGCAGGTTGTACAGCGCGCCGGGCGGCAACACCAGGCGCACCTTGTCGCTGAGTTTCTCGATGTACAGCTTGCGGATCAGGCGATCGGTCAAGGAGGCCGCCAGTTCGCGGTTGGCCTGTGCTTCCGCCTTGGCGCGAATCAGGCGCGCCTTGGCCTCGGCCTCGGCCGCGACCACGGCGGCTCGCCCGGCCGCTTCCGCCTCGACCACCTGCTGACGAGCGGCCGTGCGGGACTGCTCCAGCGCGTTTTCCGCGCGGGTCTTGTCCGAGATGGCCTGGGCGATCTGCTCAGGCAGGTAAACTGCTCGAATCAGCACGTTGTGCAGGTCGATGTGGTCGGTGGCCATGGTCTGGCGCAGGTCGGCCAGCGCGATCTGCTCGACCTTGCGTCGGCCTTCACCGGAGATGGCCGTGTTGAGCGGCAGAGAGGCGACAGCCGTGGCGATCGCCGCCTTGAAACGGCTGCGGAAGTAACGCTCCACGATGGCATCGAAGGGCAGGCCGTAACGCTGATAGAGACCGGCCACGTCTTGCTTGCTGTGCAGGACGAACTCGACCGAGGCATCGATCATGAAGGTTTGCCCCTCCAGCGAGTTCACGCGCACAGCGTCGTCCTCACCGGAGTCGTTGCGCTCCCCACCCCGCACCATCACGTATTGCTGCACGATCACCGGAAACTCGACGATGTGTTCGCGCAGCGGGATGGCGGCTCGAATGCCAGGGTCGTGCACGTGCTTGATTTCCCCGGTGAAGTCGTCCACCACCAGGCCCACATGACCCTGGCGCACGTAGGCAGCGGGACACCCGCTGAGTGGGATGATCAGGCAGGCCCCCAGCGCCAATCGGAACCAGCGGGCCGGAAGGTTCATCTGCAGCATCGGTGCCTCCCCGTCTGTCAAGCTTGTTTCCCGGGCTCCATATACCCCATCCGGAAATGGGCTCGCCATTCCGACCGCGGTGGGTCCGATTCGCCCTCCGCGCCGGCAGGCCGCGCCCTCGATGTGCCGCTCAAGGCCCCGCGTAAAGCTGGTCGAGATCCCGCAGGGTAAGCCGCTTGGCCAATTCCAGTGCGCCCACCGTGCGGCGGAGCTGTTCCACCGTGCGCGGGCCGATCACCACGAATTCGGAGCGCGGGTGGGCCAGGGTGTAGGCGTCCAGCACCTGGTCCAGCGTGTAGTGGGTTCCCAGCCGGGCATTGAGGGCCTGCGTGAAGGCTTCGGCCCGCCGGAAGCGCTGCGCGTTGGTGGGGTGAAAGATGGCGCCGTAGACGTTGCCCCAGTAGCGATCGCGCTGCTGCTTGAGGGCCAGGGCGCGCTGGCGTGCGGCCTCCCAGCCCGGACGCACGATGGAAAAGCCTCCCAGCGGCGAGTAGGTCATCAGGCGGATGCCGGGCTGAAAATCGCGCCGCATCATCTCGGCGTGGGTGACCTGCACGCCGCCCGAGTGGATCGTCACCGGGCCCATCTCCAGCAGCGAGAAGTAGGGGCTGTGGCAAATCGGTTGGGCCAGGGTCGGGCTGGCGGCGGCCTCGCGGACGGCCTCGTCGACCCGCGCCGCCCGCCAGTTGGAGAGCCCGATCATCCCGAAGTGCGGCGTCAGCTGGGGGTCGGCCAGCGCCTCCAGGATCGTGCGGACCGGCGTCTGCGGGCGCTCGAGTCGTCGGTAGTCCTGGAAGTCGGCGTCGTCCCGGTGCATGAGGTAGATTGCGATCGGGCGGTTGAAACGGGCCCGCGAGGGCTCCAGTTCTTCGCGCACATTGGCCACGATCTGCGCTTTGTCGCCGGCCAGGCGACTGCGGTAGGTGCCGGGCCCCAGGTCGCGCGGGAAGCCGCCCTTGCTGATGACGTACAGGTCCTGGCGCTTCTGCCGGGCCAGCCAGCGGCCCAGGCGGGCCTCGCTGTCGTTGGCGTAGATCGGGGCGGTGTCGAAGGCATTGATGCCGAGGCGCACGGCCTCCGCCATGACGGCCTCGCTCTGGGACTCCGGGACCTTGCCGAGGTGGTCGGTCCCCAGGATCAGCCGGGAGATCATCAGCGGGGGGCGGCCTGCCTGGCCGACCGGCATGTAGGTCATCGGTGGCAGGGCCGTGGGCGCGGCGTTGGCGGCGATCGCCGGGTTCCCGTGAAACACCCAGGCGGCCGTGCACATCACGACCGAGCGGCAAGTCGAACTCACCCGTTCAAGCGGCAGCGGGGTCATCGAACGGACGCCTTCCCGGCAGCCAAGGCGCGATGCTCGCTCGGGCATGAAACCACTGCCTTCTCGATGGTCGTTAAGGGGGGCGTGTTTGGTCTGGCCACCTCTGATACCGCGTCGCCTCGTACGTCGGTCGAAAGGGGCACGTGGCGGGGCAGGAAAAGAAACCAGGCTCTCACGGCGGAACTCCCTCGGCCGGTGGATGGTTCAGCAGTGTAAAGGCTGGAGCGACGATGTTCAACTCATCTTCCCGGCTCAGGGGCGGGTGCTCGCTGCTTCGCGATGACAGGGTAAAAGGGGGAGGCGCGAGTTCACAGGGAGTCTGCGGGCGTGCTCCGAGAATGGCGGGTTTTTCAGTGGCAGGAAGCCCTGGGTAGTGGCGCGAGGGTCGCGCTGATTGGGCTACTCCTCCAGGCCACCTGGCTCGCCTCCCCCGCCTTGGCCGCCGAGGAACCTGATTTCCACTGGCTGAACGGCACCAACCCGCAGCGCGTGGCACCCCTTCAGACCGGGCCGCTGACCTGGACCCTGCTGGTCGACACCTATTACGGGCAGGCGCTGAATCAGCCGGCCGACCACACGGTCTTTCCCACCACCACCGCCCCGCGCCATCACGAGATCAACCTGAACCTGGGGCTGCTCGGCGTGGAGGTCACGGAGCAGGAAGGGCTCTACGGCAAGCTGGTCCTGCAGGGCGGCAATTACGTGGATGCGATCTTCGGCGCCGACCCCAGCGTGGGGCGCGGGGCTTACAACTCGCTGGCCGGGATGCGCACGATCCAGCAGGCCTGGGCCGGGCATCGCTTTCCCGTGCTATCGGGGCTGAACGTCGTGATGGGCCTGTTTCCCGCCTACATCGGCCTGGACAGCTACCTGCCGCAGGAAAACTGGAACTACACCCACAACCTTTGCAGCGACTTCACGCCGTATTACTTGCAGGGCCTGATGGCCCAGCTCTATCCCCGCCCGGAGCTCAAGGCCGAACTCTGGCTGGTGAACGGCTGGCAGACGCTCGGCAAGACCGGGGAGGGCTTCGGGCTGGGGTACAGCTTGAACTGGCGCCTGGGCGATCGCCTCAGCCTGACCCACAACGTGCTGGGCGGCCAGCTCGGGGCCGACCCGACCCGCCTGCGAATTTTCACCGACAACGCCTGCCAGTGGCGCTACGCGGTGGCGCCCTGGCCCGGCGTCAAGCATCTGGCCCTGGCCGCAGTGGCGGACCTCGGCCACGAGGGAGCCTCTGGCCAAGTCGGTGGCCAGCCCGCCACCTTATTCGGCGGCGGCGGGCTGCTGCACCGTGTGGTCTTCAATGACCAGTGGGCGGCGACCCTGCGCGCCAGCAGCTTCTACGACCCGCAGCGGCTGGTCGCGCTGGCCCCCCCGGGGGCGACCAGCGGCGGCGCGCCGCTCTGGGCCGGCGAAGGCACCGCCACGCTCGATTACAGCCCCTCCCCCTGGATGCTGTATCGCCTGGAGGCCCGCCACGACCTGGCCAACACGCCCTATGTGGCCGGCCCCGGCGGCATCACGGCCACCCCCCCCGACTTTCGCCTCTCTGGCAGTCGCCTGGTGCTGAACGCGACGCTGCGCTTCTGAACCGGGTATGAAGACGGCATCCCCAGACCTGGAGACCCCCGATGGCCCGTACCAGCACTTACCTCAATTTTCCCGGCACCACCGAAGCCGCCTTCGCGTTCTACCGCGAGGTCTTCCGCAGCGAGTTCAGCCAGCCGATCCAGCGCATGGGCGATCTGCCCGCCGGCGGCCCCACCCTGTCGGCGGCAGAACAGCAACTCGTGCTGCACGTCGAGCTGCCCATTCTGGGGGGCCACGTCCTGCTCGGCACCGATACCGTCCCCTCGCTTGGCCACACCCTCACGCAGGGAGACAACATCCATCTCAATCTTGAGCCTGACACCCGCGCGGAGGCGGAGCGCTTGTTCGCCGCCCTGGCGGAGGGAGGCGCGGTCCAGATGCCCTTGCAGCAAATGTTCTGGGGGGCGCTCTGGGGCTCGCTCACTGATCGCTTCGGCGTGAGGTGGATGGTGAACTGCCGGGCGGCAGACTGAGCGTCACTGTCAGTTCAAGGTCAGCGTCAGCGGGCCAAATGGCCCGGTCTCGACCGTCCCACTGGCGGACACGCCGGGCGTTGTCAAGGTCGCGCTGGCGGTCACCAGGCTTTCGCCGTTGGCCCCGCCTTTCAGGCCGGTGGCCTGTAGCGTGTAAGGCGTGGCGAGTTTCAAGTTGTGCAGGCTGCCGCTGCTCGGGAGGCTGCCGCGCGAATAGAGCCGCGTGGCCACCACCCCGGCCGGCGTGGCCAGATCGAGTCGGACGTGCGTCACCTGGGCATTGCCCAGGGTCAGCTGGTAACTGGCTTGCCCGTCGTAGAGCGTGTTCAGCAGGACCAGCGGGGCCTGGAACACGGTTTCGCGAGCAACCCGCAGCACGCCACCCACCAGGCTCGGAGTTGGCATGGTGAAGCTGACCTGACTGCCCGCGGCGTCGCTCAGCAAGGTGCTCAGGCTTTCGGTGCCTGCCGCGTAGGCTTCCAGCTGCAGCCGGTAGCTGGCCCCGAATTTCAACTGCCCGAGGGAGATGATCTGTCCGAGCGCCGCCGCTGTCAGGCCCAGACGGGTGGTTTCCGGGGTGGCTGGCCAGCTGCCATCAGGGGCGCGTCGAAACAGCCGCAGGTTCACGTGATGCAGGCGCACCTGGTTGGCCGTCAGCAGGGCTTGCAGGCGCCAGCCGGTCGGGGGCCGGACCTGCACGCGCGCCGTCGCAGGGCCGGCCCCGGCGGGGAGGGCGGCCTTGCGGGCACCCTCCTCCGCGAGTCCACAGCCAGACAGAATGATCGCGCCTGCCGCCAGATACGCCCAGCCTTGCATCCTGCTGGCTCCGGCCTCAGGGCGAGATCGTCTCGGCGGCCGAATTGTTCTCGATCGTCCCATTGGTGATGCCCACGCCGTCGCTGTCGCTGGCTTGCCCCGAGAACACCTTGTTTTTCAACACGCACGGCAGCTGGATTACCTGCGGGGTGGTGTCGATCTGATTCACGCCGCCCACGGCCTGCAGGCCAGGCGCCGTGAAGGGGGCTGAGGTGTTATCCGAGGCCACCATCGTGTCGATCTGCTCGCCGGTCGCGTTGGCCCCGAGGAAGGCCTCCGAGCGGACCACATAGGTGGCGCCGATTTTCAGGTTTCCGATCGCCACGGTGTTGGTGTAGGGGGTGGCGGCTGTATTGTTGCGGATGTTGCGCGCCACCTCGGTGTAGTTGGGGCCGCCCGGCCCGGGCACCCCACCGGTGTCACGCAGCAAGATCAGGCGGATCGAGCCGATGTCCGTCGGCGAGTAGGCGACCAGGGGGCCCAGCTGAAGCAGCTGGCGCATCCCAGGGCCGTACATCGTGAGGCGGGCCAGTCGGACCGCCTCCACGCGGTTCTGGACTTGCTCCCAGGCGAAGGCCTCGGTGACCGGGGGGGTGGTTCCGGTGGTGGCCGGGGGCGCGCCGCACCCGGTGATGGCCGCTCCTGCAGCCAGGCTCAGCAACATGCGCTTCATCGCAGTCCTCCTTCGTTGACCCGCGAGGTTGCTCCCCGCTCCCGGGGAAGGCCCGCGGGCAACAGCGGCGAGTATGCGCCAAGCTGATGCCCTTGCCTTCGCCCAGCGCGGCCAAATTCCCTTGGCACCATGCAGGCAGGGCGCTTCCCGTGGGAAACGCCCTGCCTGGTTGCGCAGCGAATCGCTCGGTCTGCCCTTCGGAGGGTGGGGCCGGACCCGTTCACTGATCCTCTGTGCCTAGATCGCCGTGTTTTCTGCGGGCGCGACGGTGCCGTCGTCGGCCGTCTCCACGGCGATCGCCTCGGTCTTGCCGGCCGCATCCGTGACCACCGCCGTGGGGGCGCTATCCTGCGGCAGGCTCACTTCAGCAGACGCCTTGCCGTCTTCGGCCTTGGCGATTTCCTTCTTCTCCGTGCCACTCAGCGTCAGGTTGACGCTCTTGAGCACTTCTTCGCCCTTCTTCACGACCATGGTGCCGCTGCCGCTGACGCTGCCGTCCGCCGCGATCGTCTTTTCCCAGTCCGTGACGCGCTGCTTGCCGCCCGGCAGATTCATTTCCGCGTGGAAGACCACCTTGTAGCTGCCGTCTTCCTGCAGGTCCTTGCTGCGGGTCATGGTGTAGGTGCCGCCGAGCGGGCCGGTGTGGGAGAAGTTCGCATCGACGCTCAGCAGCACCTTGTCTTCGATGCGGCGGGTGCGGGTCACGACGCGCTGGCCACCGAACGACTTGGCGTTGATGCGGCGGGTCGCTTCGATGGTGACGGTCTTGGTTTCGGTGCCGTCCCCGTTATCGACCCAGGGAGCGTCCTTCGCGGCCTGCTTGAGCTTCCCGGCATGTTCCTTCATCTTTTCCAGGCGGGGCTTGGCGGCCGCCTTGAAGGCTTTGGCGCGTTCTTCCAGCTTGGTCTTGACCTCCGGCTTGAGCTTGGCCCTGAAGGCATTTTTGCGCAATTCGTTCATTTTCTGCTTCACGCGGGGGGCGCCCTTGGCCGCCTCGAGCTTGGCCCCCAGCTGCAAGACGCTGTAGGCATTGGCTTCGCCGTCTTCGGCCAGCATCACGAGGTCTTCGCTTTCGCGTTCGGCCGTCAGGGCGGCTGCAAGCTCGGTGCCGGCTTCCGCGACCGCCACGGGAACGAGGCCCTGGCTGCCGCTCACGGGCGCGGTGGCAGGGGTGCTCTTCTTGGCCTCGGCCACGGGGGCTGGACCATTGGGGGCCGCCGCCTGGCAACCGGCCAGCGACGACAGCGTGATGGTGGCAGCCAGCATGGCACCGAGCAGCGGGAAGTGGTTGAACATGGTGGTCTCTCCTCTGGATTGGTGGTCCACCGCAGGGGCGGTGACGTCGGCCTCAACGATTCCCAGTCTGTCAGGCCACGATGACACGGCTGCTGACACGCGAAAAAAAAGTTTTTCAACCCTGATCGGGGCGGGCTGAATGCGCCTCCGATTCAGTTCTCATCGTGGTTTTCCTCAGGTCGCGAGCCCCAGTGCCGCCGACCTCCGGTCGGTCAGCAGCCGTGTCATCAGGTTCCCTGACGCTTGCTCGGAACCCATGTCGCATCGACGTGCGGTCTGGTCAGCGGCGATCGCTGGGCGTCACTTGCCGCCGAGTCGCAGCGCCGCGACGCCGGCGATGATCAGGGTGATGCCCATGATGCGAAAGGGCGTGGCCGGCTCGCCCTTGGCGAGGATGCCGACCAGCGCCGCGCCCGCTGCCCCGATGCCCGTCCAGACCGCGTAGGCCGTGCCGACCGGCAGCGAGACCAGCGCGCGCGACAGGCAGTAAAAGCTGGCCACCCCGATCACCGCCGTGGCAGCCGTCCAGCGGTGCTGCGTGAAGCCCTCGCTGGCCTGCAGACACAGCGCGAACCCGATCTCGAGCAGACCGGCAAGGCCGAGTATGAGCCAGGCCATCGGGAAACCTCCAGACGTGAGGGAGCGTCTCATCCTACGGGGCCGGGGCTTGGTTGCCAAGCGACGGTGTCCCGCTGCCCTTCGGTGCGGATGGTTTCCGCCTGAGTGTCGCTTGCCGTGAGCGTGTCATACCTGTGCGGTGAAGCGCTCACGGATTCCTGCGAACAGGCTTCAACGAGGTCCTCCACTGGAACGTTTGGCGCCACGTTGCCCTGGGCTGGAAAAATTTATTGCCAGGATATGCCGTATCCGGCAATAATTATTACCAATTTTGGCGTCACTCGAAAGAAGTGATGACCGGAGGCCGTGGCATGCTGAGCCTGCTCAAAGAAATCATTCTCGACTATCAAGAGTTGGCCTTGCCGACGGGTGTGCCGAGGCAGCTTGCGATTGCGTCCGTTGCTGGAAAGGCCACGATCTGCATGGGCGTGCGGCGCAGTGGCAAGTCGACTTTGATGTTACAGGTGGTCAAGACGCTCCTGGACGCGGGCGTTTCTCGTCGCAACATTCTTTACCTGAACTTTTTCGATGATCGCTTGCACCGTCTGCAGCACGACAACCTGGATTTGATCCTCGAGGCGTACTTTTCCCTCTATCCTGAGAAAAAGCACACGGAGAAGGTTTATTGTTTTTTTGATGGGATTCAAGTGGTCACGGGCTGGGAGAGCTTCGTTGAGCGCTTGCTGCGCCTCGAAAAATGCGACGTCTATATCACCGGGTCTTCGGCACAGATGTTCTCCCGCGAGATGGCGACCCAGATGCGTGGCCGGGCGCTCTCCTGGGAGCTGTTTCCATTCTCATTCCGCGAGTTTCTGGATTATCAGGGGGTTCCCTGCGACGGCGCTTTCTCGGCCAAAAGGCGTCTGACGATCCAGAAGGCGTTTGAGACGTATTGGGAAACGGGTGGATTTCCCGAGGTCGCAGGGCTTGAGAGACGCCTGCGCATCAAGACGCACCAGGAATACTTCAATGCCATCCTGTTTCGTGACCTGGTAGAACGTCACGACATCGCGCACCCGCGGGCGGTCACGGACCTTGCCCACTGGCTGGTTGACCACATCGGAGCGCTCTACTCCATCAATGGTCTGACCGGGTATTTGAAATCGCTCGGTCACAAGGCGCCGAAATCGGCGGTATCTGACTATCTCGAATGGTTCGAGGATGCTTACGTGCTTTTCACGGTCCGGATTTTCGATGCATCGCTGGCTCGAGCCAACACCAACCCCAAGAAGATTTACTGTGTCGATCATGCGCTGGTGACCTCGGTTGGCTCCGGCATTCTGGTCAACTCAGGACATCTCCTGGAAAGCCTCGTGTTCATGGCGCTGCGCCGGGTCACGACGGACATTTTCTACTACAAGACCAGGTTGGGCCGAGAGGTGGATTTCATCGCCGGGCGTTCAGGGCGATCGCGCCTGCTGATTCAGGTGTGTGAATCGATGGCGGACCCGCAAACCCGCAAACGCGAAATCAGCGCGCTCGCTGAAGCCATGCGCGAACTGAAGCATCCCCACGGCATCATCGTGACCCGCAATGAGGATGAGCAGCTGGCGGTGGACTCTGGACAGATTGAGGTGCTTTCCGCCTGGCGGTTTCTGCTGAATGTGTCGGAGTTCGAGTGATCAGATGCCTTGGGATGACGGCCAGAAAGTCCCCAATCGCGAAAAACGTGACAGGCACTGCGCCAACCTTTAGATTTGACGTCAGACCAACGCCATCACGATGGCATTCCAGCCCGGAGCCTCCCTATGTACCCGCCTCAGCGCATCGTCTGCCTCACGGAAGAAACGGTCGAAACGCTCTACCTGCTCGGCGAGCAGGCGCGCATCGTCGGCATCTCGCACTACGTCGTGCGCCCGCCCGAGGCGCCGAAGGAGAAGCCGCGGGTGTCCGCCTTCCTCACCGCCCAGCTCGACAAGATTGCCGCGCTGGAGCCTGACCTGGTGCTGGCTTTCTCCGACATCCAGGCCGACATCTGCCAGTCCCTGATCAAGCAGGGACTCAACGTCCACTGCTTCAACCAGCGCACGCTGGCCGAGATTCTCGATTCGATCCGCTTGCTCGGCGCCATGGTCGGGGCGGGCGAGCGCGCTGCGCGGCTGGCCGATGACCTGGCCGCCCGGGTGCAGGCGGCCAGGGAACGCGCGGCGGCGCGGGGCGTGCGGCCGCGGGTCTACTTCGAGGAATGGGATGAGCCGATGATCTCCGGCATCGCCTGGGTCTCGGAGCTGATCGAGGCCGCCGGCGGCGACGACATCTTCGCCGGTCGCAGCGCGGGGCGGCTGGCCAAGGAACGTTTCGTCACGCCCGAGGAGGTGCTGGCCGCCCAGCCCCAGGTGGTGCTGGCCTCCTGGTGCGGCAAGCGCTTCCGGCGCGACCAGTTCGAAGCCCGGCCGGGATTTGCCGACCTGCCCGCCGTGCGCGACGGTCACGTCACCGAGATCGAGGCGTCGATCATCCTGCAGCCAGGTCCCGCCGCCCTGACCGACGGCCTGGCCGCACTGGAGGCCTGCATGGAACGTTGGGCGGCCGATCGGGTGGCTCCTGCATGATGCTGGCGGCCACCTGAGCCCAGGGGGGCGCCACCTGGCCCTTTGGATTCACCCGGGGCCTCCACCCGGCAGGTCGATATCCCGCGCAAACGTGCGGAGGCGCGCCACCACCTCGAGCAGCATCTGGGTGCGGGAGGCGGCGCTGCGCAGGGAATCCAGAAATAGGGTGGTGTCGGTCAGGTATTCGTGCACGAGCAGATTGCGCAATTTGCGAGCGCCGACAAACGCCTCAGCGTCATCAATCCAGCCCATGCGCTCCCCGAAAGCCAGCACGTCGAGCAAACTGCGTGGCGCTTCTCCGAGCAACGCAGCGAAGCGCGGCAGCAGCTTGTCACCCAGATGATCCTGCAAGCGCGCGAAACGGCTCACAAAAGCATCCAGCTTCTCGGCACGATCCTCGCGCTGCGGGAGTTGGGCGACCCAAGCGGGATCGAGGGCCTCGGCAAAGAGCGTTCGGGCCGTGTAGGCGAGATGGTGGGCCTCGCGTTCGGCCAGTGCCAGAGCCTGACGGGCCCGCTCGGCGTGTTCTGGCAGGTAACGCAGGCTCACAACCGCACTCCCGTGCGATGCGCCACCTCGAAGACAGCGGCGGGCGGCGTGTTGGCGTCCCTCAGCAAGACGTCGATGCGCCGATCGCCCAAGGCCTTCAACAGCCTGGCGTGAAGCAGGCAGATCACCTCCGCACGCTGCTCCACCCGGGCGTCAGTCTCGAACAACAGGTCGATATCCCCGCCGCGGCGGGCATCATCGACCCGCGAGCCGAACAGCGTCACCCGCGCCTCTGGCCCCAGCACGGCGTCCGCCACGCCACGGATCTTCTCGATTTGTTCGGAGGTCAATCGCATCGGTCCGCATTCAGAACCATCGCTCGGGGGAACGCGCAGGGGCGATCGCCCCACAAGGGCAGCATACCCCACCGGCGTAAACCTCCGAATCGGAAAGGGCAATGATCACAAAACAAAGATTTGATGGAGGTTTTATTTGAGCCTGCTGCGCCGCTCGCCGATGGAATCAGTACGAGCAATGGTTGACCCTGCCGCCACGGAGGCTCCGATGTTCTTGCAAGTCCAACCGATGATCGCCCTGCTGCAGCGCCTTCAGCCCCGCGTCGCCAGATTG
>JAYKJB010000103.1 GCA_035285325.1 Candidatus Sericytochromatia bacterium | reverse complement strand
GCGCCGCTCGCCGATGGAATCAGTACGAGCAATGGTTGACCCTGCCGCCACGGAGGCTCCGATGTTCTTGCAAGTCCAACCGATGATCGCCCTGCTGCAGCGCCTTCAGCCCCGCGTCGCCAGATTGGTGGCGGTTGGGGGCATGAACTGACAGGCGCCGCTCAGCGAACCGGCCCCTCGATCGTCAGCGTGACGCGCGAGTGCTCCTCTTCCAGGCAAAGCACGGCCTGCCAGGTGGTGGGCGGCCCGGCCGCTTCCTGGGCCGTCACGCGGACCGGCAGGCGCCCGTACAGCTTGCAAATCCGGCGTCCCTGCTCGGCCGCCGCGACCATTTGCTGGTGCCAGCTCGTGGCCTCCAGTTTTACCTCTGTGACCTTGTCCAGCGGGCGCTGGATGCGCCAGAGAGCCCGCACCGCCCGCTCCAGCTTGGGGCGCGCGCTGGGTGTGACCTCCTCACTGGTCGCCAGGCTGAGCCCCGGAACGACGATGAAGGCCTGAGCACGCGGCAAGGCCCCTCGGACGAAGCCTTCGCCGTCGGGGCGCCCGGGCGTGGGGACGGGTGAGGCCGCCGGCTCCGCCGCGAGGCAGGTCGTGCCGAGGCTCAGCCAGACGGTGAGACCCAGCAGGGCGATCGGGTGCGGCATGACGAGCTCCTCCGGCGGGCGGGACGAGGGGGGCTTACCCTGCCCCTGCCGGCCTCAAACCCCCCGGGCGCGCCACCCCTTGCCCGGGTGGAAGCCCGTTGTTTGCCATTCGAATGTGCGCAGGGAGCGCCGTGCCGGCAGTACAATGAAACTGGCCGCTCAAGGCTCATCCTCCAGCGCGGCGCGGTGCGCCTCGTAGACCTGGCGGGCGGTCTCGGCCACCTCGGCGGCCAGCGCCCGCGGCTGCACCACGCGCACCTCGGCGCCCCAGGAGGCCAGCCACTTCTTGAAATGCGATCCCACCAGGGTGCGCACGCGATAGCGGATCAGCAAGCCCCGGGCATCGTGCTCGGCACTGAGGCGGGCCAGGGCGCAGCCGGGATCGTTGCGCACGGCGCTGGCCGCGGCGCCGTGGAACAGCAACTCGACCTCCGTGGTCAGGTCGGCCAGGGGCCGTACGTCGTCCTCGGCCCGCTTCAGCAGGGCGGGATCCTCCAGGTCGGTGCCCCACACGTTGTCGAGCAGCTCGCGCTCTTCGGCGGAGGGGGCCGGGCCGGCCCACTCGGCCCGGTCGCTTTCGAGGGCCTCGAGCTGGGCCAGGTGATGCAAGGGAATCGCACACCAGCGCCGCACCCCGCGGTGGAACCAGTAGGCCTCCAGGCGGGGGCGCCCGTTGTACCAGACGACCCGATAGGGACAGAGGCGCTGTGGCTCCTTGGTCTTCCGGCGATTGTAGCGGATTTCGATACGCAGCCCCTGGTCGAGGGCGCGCACCACCCCTTCCCAGACGTGTGCCCGCACGGCGCTGCGGCTGGCCTCGCCGAGGGTTGGCGGCAAGGGGCGGTGGCGGATGCGCGGGGTGTAACGGCTTGGCCCGAAGCGCGCTTCCAGGGCAGCCGACACGCGCGACAACAGCTGCGCGGCCAGGCCGCCGTGGCCACTCGCGGCCTTGAGCTCCGCCAGGGCGAAGCGCAATTCGGCCCGCCCGCGCGACGCGCGCGGGGCGCTCTGGGCGGCCAGTTGTTCGGCCACGCGGGCGACATGCGGGTCGAGCGAGGGGCCCTCGGGGCTGAACACCACGAATTCCGGCTGCAAGACCGCGCGGTAGTACACCTGATTGCGCATCCGTCCCTCGATGTGCGGCCCCACCCGGCCATCCGGTTGCAGCTGCAACGCCTCCAGCAACCCGGATGTGACCATGCCATTCAGGTCGCGGCAGAGGTGGTTGTTAAAGGCGGACTTTTCTCTCGCGGACAGGGTTTCCCAGCGGAAATCGTGCTCGGCCAGCGCCCGCTCGCGCAGCGTCGTGCGGGCAATCACGCCCGCCTCCAACGTCCAGAGCAGCAGCAGACAACGGATGCGCTCCCGCGACTCCTTGGCGCGTTTGTCGTTCTCGAGCATGGTCCTACCTGTCGGGCGAGGCCGTAGCAAAGGGCTCCCTTCTTTTTCCCGTTCGTCACGGGAAATTCTACGGCCGGGTCGTACGCCGCTGGCATTTGTTTGAAATCTGGCCACGGGGCAGCCTCTCCCATTCAAGCGCCGGCCTGGGGGCTCAGCGCTTGCGCGGGCGCGGACTTCGTCGGGGCGGGGCTTGCCCCAGCGTGCCGTTCAGCGCGCGCAGGGTCACCTCGGCCAGCAGATCCGGACACCAGGCGGCCGCCGATTCGGGCGCCAACCAGCCGAACAACAAGACCCACTTCGGCACGTCGAACGGCAACTCCTCCATGTCGCGGGAGAGAATCACCAGACCCGCGTTGTCGCGCCAGTCCCGGGTGAGCGGGGCATCCCGGCGGATCGCGGCGTGCTGCAGATGCTGCTTGGCCATCTCGACGAAGCCGTCCATGATGGCGACCCGCTCCCGACGGCTGAAGCAGGCGTGCGGCTCCTGGTGAAGGCGTTCGAGCACCTGGATACGCAGGGCCGCGAAATTGACGGTGCCACTGAGGGTCGAGGCATCGAGGCTGAAGAACGTCATGGCGAACCTCCTGTCGGGGCGTGGGGGCGTGATTGAAGCACCACGGCGACGGGGAGAAACCGACATCGCGAGCGCTGACTCTGGCGATGATGACATCGCTTATATACGGAAAAGTGATACTAAGTGACTGGAGTAAAAAACTTTTGCGAGCCTCAGGGGGCTGCCTGCTCGCCTTCTGGCGGGCCTCACCCGTCGGCGCGGCTCGCCCCGCCATGGGGCGGTGGCACGACCAACGCTCTGAGCCCTGACCCGCGGGCCCTGCTGGCTCAGCCCCCCTCGGCTCCAGGGGCCCGCGCAGGTTCGCCTGGCCGCCAGCGCCACTCCCGGCAGGCCCGGCGCAGTTCTTCTTCCCGCTGGCGCGCGAACGGGGTGAAGGGTTTCAGGTCGTAGTCGCTGGCGCCGAAGACGTACTCGCCGGCCAGCACCTCGATGCCCTTGCCCAGCTGGATCAAGGTGCGGTCGATGCGCAGGTGACGGTCGTGGGCGTGCCGCACGAAGGTCTCATCCTGCGCCAGCCGCACGCGCCATTCCCGGATGCCGCCTTGCGTCAGGCCGGCTGCCAGCTGCTTCAGCGCCGTCCGGTGGCCGGACCAGAGCTGGGTGTACAGCGTCACGTTCACCGGGCGCGTCAGGCCATCCAGCTCGCGCAGCAGGCGTGCCAGCCCGCTCGGCTGGGCCCGGCGCGTGTCGAGATGAGCCGCCAGGGCGTAGCGATCGACCAGCACCACGTGGCGGGCCTGCGCCAGCAGCGCGGCAAATTTCCGCTCCCAGAGCTCCTGCACGCGGGTGCCGGCGGGAATGCCGAGGTGCGCCTGGGCGCGGGCCTGCTGGAAGCCGAGGGCGCGATCCGCGCAGTCGAAACGGCAGGTTTCCGGCTGGCCGGCCGGGCGCAGCGAGATCTGGGTGGGCGTCAGCCCGCTGGCTGCGGCCTGCGCCGGGGTGACACAGTGCAGGTCGGCCTGGTCCGCCAGCGCCCAGCGGTTCTGCATCAAGCCCTGCTGCCAGCGCTTGCGCAGCGGCGTGGGCAGTTGCTGCAGCGCGCGGAACCAGGCCCGGCGCTCGTCGTCGCGCGTGGGCAGGTGCAGCTTGCCCACCAGGCGCCAGGCCTCCTGCAGGCGCAGGTGGGCCTGCTGGACCACCGCGTCGTGAGGGTCGAAGGCCTCGAAGACCGCCCGGTCGACCGAAAACGAGACGATCACAAGGCGGCCTCGCCGAACAGCTCCAGGAAGCTGTCCTCGAAGAAGCCGTCCGGCCACTCGTCGAGGAATTCCCCGCGCGCATCGAGGGACAGCCGCATGACCCGGCTGCCGTGCGCCCCGTCGGGCTGCACGTAGAGCACGCAGAGGTCATCCGGATGCAGGCGTCCCTCGCGCACCCGGCGTTGCAGGCGCAGCATCAGGGCCTCGCTGTGGGTTTCCAGGATCCACTGGTGACCCCGCTCCCGCCGGGCGCTGCCGCGACGCGCTTCGGCCCGCGGCAGGCGCGCCGTCTCGATGAAGAAATCGGCCAGGTGCGCTTGCATGCGGGGGTGCAGGTGAATTTCGGGCTGCTCCACGCAGATCGTTCGCCCACTGCCGCCGCCGCCCTCCACCAGCACCGGCAGGATCTGGCCCAGGCCGAAGCCCACATCCGTTGGCGCGACCCGCACCCCCGTGCGCTGGTCGAGCAGGTTCAGCACCACGATGTCGCCCGTTACCTCGGTGCCGATGCGCTCGGCCTCGATCGCGTAGGGCAGTTCGAAACGGCTGAACCAGCGGTTGATGTCCTCGACCGCCTCGGGATGCCGCAGGATGCGCGAGGCCGTGTGCTCGCCGACCCGCCCGACGCTGCGCGGATCGCCTCCGCTGAGCGGGGTGTAGCGCTGCGGGTAGCTGCGCAGCGGGCCAAGGTAGTCGAGCCGTTCGAAGGCCCGCTGCAGCGCGGCCGAGAGCATGCCCAGGCTGCCACCGTGGTGTTGCAGCACCCGGCCTGCCCGGGCGGCCAGCTGGGCCTCGGCGTCGGCCCGCACAACCGGACGCGTCGGCAGCAGCGGGGCGTCCTGAAACTCGATGGCCCGCAGCACCTGTTGCCAGCCCTTGCCCCCCAGCTCCGGGTCAGGTTCGGAACCCTCGCTGCGGCTGCGCTGGCGCAACCAGTCGGAAAAAGAACGCAGCGAGGCCGGGTCGAGCCACTTGTAGACGTGTTCGCCGACCGGCACGTAGGCCCCGGTGGCGGCTTCGCGAATGCGCGTCAGGCCGCAATCGAGCGCGCCCTGCGCGTCTGAGAAGCGGTAGCGCACGCTGCGCAGCTGCGGCAGCCAGACCGCCTCGCCGGCCGCATACTCGGTCTGGAACTGCCATTCGAAGGCGTAGTCGCCGCGTTCGACCCCGGGTCTGGCGCCACTCTCGCTCATGCGGAATCCCACCCCGAGGCGCAGCGTCCGGCTGGCCTCGTGCCGATGCAGCAGGCTGCGGTAGGTGCCGAGATCGACCAGCGCGCCGCTGGGGCGCAGCGCCCCGCCCAGTTCCGCGCTGGCCAGCGATTGCTTCAGCAGCAGCAGGGCCTGGATCAGGGAGGATTTGCCGGCGGAATTCGGACCATAGACCAGGGTCAGGGGCCCGAGGGGCACCTGCTGAGCCTGACCGAAGGGCTTGAAACCTTCCAGAAGCAACGATTCGAGCATGCGTGGTCTCCCAAGGGCGTCCGGACAGGCCGGCCTTGCGCCTCGCCGGGACGCGCGGGTTCGCCTGTGGTCGATTGCCCAAACGGGCACCTTTGGCTTATGGTAGGGGGGCTTGTCGCTCGGCTGCAAGTTTCGACCCGGAGCGAGGGGGACCAGGATGCGGTTGCAAGGCTGGAATCAGGGGCTCGTGGCGATCGCCCTCGGGGGCCTGGTTGGTCTGCTGGCAACGGTCTCCACGCCGGCCGCGCCGCCCCCACTGGTCTTTGCCAAGGTGCCCTCGGACGGGGCGGGGGACAAGCTGTCCATCCGCTACGGCCCGCTGGTGCGGGCCCTCAGTGAGGCGATCGGGCGAGAGGTGGTGTTCCAGTCTCGCCCTTCCTACGACAAGATGGCCGAGGCCATGCAACGGGGCGAGCTCGACATCGTGTCGGTCGGTCCGGCGCTCTATGTCCAGAACGAACGCCAATACGAGCCGATCGTCCGGCCCGTGCGCTTCAAGCGTTCCTGGTACCGCGGCCTCCTGCTGGTGAAGGCCGACAGCAAGGTTCGGCAACTCAAGGACCTGGCCGGCGCGCGGCTGGGTTTCGTCAGCACGCGCTCGACCAGTGGCTACCTGCTCCCGGCCCTGATGCTTGAACGTGCGGGGCTGGACCTGGCCCGCGACTTTGCCGACGTGCGCTTCTACAAGGGGCGTCACCCGGACGTGGTCCATGCCGTCACCAACGGCGAGGTGGATGCCGGGGCGGTCTACGACGACGCGCGCATCGACGCCTTCGGCCAGGACGAGGCCAAGCGTGGCGAGACGCGTGTGCTGGCCCAGACCGACAAGATTCCCAACGACCCGATCGTCGTTCACCGTCGCCTGCCGGCGCCGCTGCGCCTGGCCGTCCAGCGTTTCTTCGAGACCCTCGCGGCGCAACCTCCCGAGGCCGTGGCGCGCGTGGTCTCCCCGCTGGATGAGCAGATCAGCGGCTGGGTGCATACCGAGGCGAGCGATTACGACCCCGTCCGGGCCTGGACCAGCGCCCTGGAACGGGCCGAGCGCGGGAACTGAACCGTGACGGATGCGCCCGTGCGCCCTCGGCGTCTGGCTTCCTGGCTGCTGACGGTCGGCCTGCTGCTGGCCTGCACGGGGGGCTACCTGACCCAAACCCACCTGGCCCGCAGCGCCGAGGCCAGGGCGTTGGCCGACGAACTGCTGGGGGCCTATATCAATGGGCAAAACGGCTTTCAGGAACTGCGCGACTACTACGAACGCCGTCGCGACACCGAGTTGCGCGGGGTTCGCCTGCTCGACACCGATCAGCGCATGAAGAACCGCTATCCGCGGGACTTCGAGCCGGGCGGCTGGGCTGTGCTGGCCCCGATTCGCGGCGCCGATGGCGTCACGCGGGACTGGCTGGAGCTGACCTATCGCCCCTTGCCGCCGCTCAATTCAAACCTGGCGCTCTGGGTCGCCCTGTTCCTGCTGGGCCTGGCCGTGCGGCAGGTCTGGCGGACCCGCGAGGAGCGGGCGATCGCCGAGGCGGCCCGCCGTGAGTCGGAGGCGCGCGAGGTCGTCGCCGAGTCGGCCCGCCGCGAGACGGAAGCGCGGCTGGCGCTGGTCGAGCGCGAGCGGGAACTGGAGCGCCTGAATGACATCTGGTCGACCTTTTACGCCCAGATCAGCGATGACTCCAGCCAGATGAGCAATCACATCCAGGCTCTCAACGGGTTCATCGCTCAGATCGACATCAACCTGCACGACGCGGTCCACGACCTGTACAAGGCGCCCCTGCTGGGCACGGGCGATCTGAACGACAAGGGCCATCTCTCGCTGGCGGACGTGAAATCCTTCCTGCGCTGTCTGGAGGACCGTTCGATCGAGGTGACGCGCGAGGAGATGGCGGCCTTCGTGCGCAACGTCGACGAGACGATCGAGTCGATCCGCTGGGTCATCGACGGGCTGCCGGAATATGCCAACCGCCAGACCCAGCCGGTCGACCCGCGCGCGGAACTGTTCGCCTTGCTGGAGCACCTGCCGCCGAACCTGCGCAGCGCCAATGACGGCCTGCGCATCGAGGCGCTCGTGCCCGAGACGGCGCCGCGCATCATGTTCAACCCGGTGCATTTCCGCAGCGTGGTCAAGAACGCGCTCTACAACGCGGCGGCCTCGGTGCGCCGGGCGCAGCGCGAGGACGAGGGCCTGGCCGGACAGATCACGATTCGCTTCGTCGAGCAGGCCGAGCGCCTCGGCGTGATGCTGGAAGACAACGGCACCGGCTTTGCCGAGGGGGTCATGGACAAGCTGTACCGGGGGCGGGTCGAGTCGTCCAATCGACGCCGCCGTGGCGGCAAAGGCAGCCTGATCGTGGCCGCCTATCTGGGCTTTCACCAGGCCACCTTCGAGCTGGCCAACCGCCCCGAAGGGGGCGCGCGGGTGACGTTCTGGTTCAACCGGGAAGATGCAGGGCAGCCGGCCGGGGCGGCCCTTGCGGAAGTTCGAGCATGAGGGGGAAGCTGCCGTGCGCCATGTGCTGATTGCCGATGACGAGGCGATCGTCCGCCATTCGATTGCCCTGATGCTGCAGGCCCTCGGCCACACCTACGTCGAGGCCGGTTCGCCGCGCGAGGCGACGCGCCTGGCGGCCGCGGCGATCGCGGCAGGCACGCCGTTCGGCCTGCTGGTGGTCGATTACAACTTCATCGGCGAGGACCAGGACGGCATCGAGCTGGTGGAAACCCTGTTCGCCCGCCACGGTCGCCTGCCGACCCTCATGCTGACGGCCAGCACCGACCCCGACGTGCGCCAGGATGCCCTGGACGCCGGCGTGGGCCTGGTGCTGAACAAGCCAGTGCAGGCCGAGCCGTTTCGGGTCGCGCTGGAACAACTGCTCAGCGCCTGGGCCGATCCGGTCTCCTCGTAACGCCTCTGGGGCCCCTTTCCTGGCCTGGCTTCTTCCTCGTGATGAGGCCCGGCCGTGCCTGCCCCAGCGGCCCGTTCGTGGGCCCGGGTCACGCCGTGGTCGCCCTGGCGGCCCTTTCCCAGGCTCGGAACACGCCGCGATCGCCCTGGCGGTCGATCAATAGGCCTGAATTACCCCGTTGTTGCCGACCCGCCAGCCGGTGGTGGGATTCACAAAGAAGGTCTCCAGGAAGCCACTGGTCGTGCTGGTGATGTAGCGTCCGCTGGCGACGTCCACGACCCGCCCGCCACTGTACGAGCAGTAATCGCACAGCCGCGTGAAGGTCAGCCCGCCGTCGGTCGAGCGTGTGACGGAATAGTTGGCGCTGCCGGCATATTCGCCGAAGACCCAGACGTCGGTGGGGCTGGTCATCTGCAGCGAGTACCCGGCACTGGGGGTGGAAGACGCGCCGCGCTGCCAGCTGGCCCCGGCCGAATTCGTCACGTAGATGGCGCCGGCACCGCCCACCACCCCGCGTGTCGGGCTGATGAACGAGACCTTGAGGCCGTTGGCACTGGTGCTGCGGCTCCAGCTCGCACCGCCGTTGGTGGTCCGGTAAACGGCCGACTGCGAGACCGCCCAGCCGTTGGTGGCGTTGACGAATTCCACGTCGCGGATCGTTTCGCCACCCCCGCTGGGCTGGGCATTCCAGCTGGCGCCGCCGTCGGTCGACTTCACGATCGTGCCGTTCGACCCCACCGCCCAGCCGGTGGTGGCGTTGATGAAGAACACGCCGTGGTAATCGACCGCCGGCGCCAGCGAGGCCGGGCGCCAGTCGCTGCCGCCGTCGGTGGTGCGCATGATCGTGCCTCCGTCGCCCACGCACCAGGCGGTGGCGGCGTCCACCGCGTGGAGGTCGCGCAGCGTGCTGCTGACGCCGCTCAGCTGGTTGTACCAGTGTTGCGGGGTGAGCGTCAGGTCCTGCGGCACCGTCACGGTCTGATCGGCCTGAGAGGCGTCCAGGTTGACCCGGTAGGCCGCGCCGGCTTCGGCGCTGAAGCGGCTCTTGCTCGCTTGCAGCGTCACGCCCCCGAGTGTTGTGACCAGGCGGTACGACCCGCTCGCGTCGGTGGTGGCGCTGCGGCCGTTGGAGAGCGTCACCGTGGCGCCGGCCAGGCCCGTTCCCGTTTCGCTGTTCACGACCCGCCCGGTCAGGACGGCGGTGGGCACCGGCGTGGGCGTGGGAGTTGGCGTGGGGGTAGGCGTCGGCGTGGGGCTGGGCCGCAGGGTCGGGGTGGGCCGCGGCGTCGGTGTGGGTTCCGGTTCCGGCGTGGGCAGCGGCAACTCGAACAGCTCGTCGTCGGAGGTCGGCACGGGGCGCGGCGTCGCGCTGGCGGGGAAGCCCGCGATGCCGCTGGTGGCGGGGCTGAGCGTCGGGCTCGGCGTGGGGCTGGGCGATCGCCCGCCGGGCAGCGGCGTGGCACCCGGCCCGAAGGTGATCTCACTGGGGCTGGGGGAGGGCCTGGGGGTGGCATCGGCGGCCACCACCGTCAGTTCGGCCAGCCCGCGATAGCGCTTGTCGACGGTGTAGGCGGCCAGAATCGTCACGCGTCCCTCGCGGCGGGCGCGCACCAGCCCGGTCTGGCTGTCGACGGTGGCGATCGTGTCGTCGGAGGAGGACCAGACCACGTTGCCGTGGCGCTCGCCGTTGTGCATGGTGACGACCGCCGCCAGCGTCTCGCTGCCGCCGCGGGGCAGGCTCAAGACCGGCGGCGTGATTGCGATCAACGAGACCAGATGCTGCGCAATCACCGAGACCGTCAGCGTCAGGCGGGCCGAGGGGTCCCGCACAGCCTGCACCGTCAGCAGCGCCTCGCCCTCGCCCTGCGCCTCGACGCGCCCACTGGCCAGGTCGACCGTCGCCACGCGCGGATTGCTGCTCAGCCAGGTGACGGCCTCCCGCAGCGGGTAGCCCGCCTCATCCCGCAACCAGGGCGCCAGTTCCTGGCTGTCGCCCGGCTTCAGCACCAGCTGGGTGTCGCTGCTGCGCAGCCGGATGGCGGGGCGATCGCCCACGGCGCCGTTCCAGCCGGGGGGCGGGGTCGCGCCCGGCGTGGTGCCCGCACTGCTGCCGGCCACCGTCACGATGAAGTCCGGCGGCAGCGGCGTGCAGCCGAGCAGCACCAGGCCGACCAATCCCCCCAGGGCTCGCTTGCGACGCGTCATGCGCGACCTCCTCGTCAGATCCGGATGGTGAAGCCGGCCCGCGCGATCGGCCCGGATTCCGCCTGTAATTCGTTCACGCGCGTTCCGCCCGCCAGGCCTGCCAGCGGGGTCAGCCCGCTCTGCCAGAGCCAGCCCGCCTCCGCGAACCAGCCGAGTGGCCCCCGGATGGCCCGCAGCCCGAACGCGCCCCAGTAGCCGAGCCCAGCATCCCAGGCCTGGTCCACCCGCACGCGGCCGTCGCCGGCCTGTACGGTGGGTTGCCGGTACAGGTTCAGCTGCAGCCCGTGGCCCAGGTATAGCCCGTGCGCAGACCCGCTGCGCCCGCCCAGCTCCGCGCCCAGCATCGTGGTGTGGGCCGCCTGCGCCCAGTTCAGCGCCAGGTTGAGCTCGCGGGCCCCTTTTCCGGTTTCCGTGCGCTGGTTGTAGGCCAGCTGATGAACCCACCAGCGCTGGCCTTGGGGCAGGCTGTCCAGGCGCACCCCGGCCGGGTCGAAGCGCACCAGGGTGACGCGCAGGGGCAGCGTGCTGAGGGCATAGTGCCAGTTCCCCTGCGGACCCTCGGCAAACGGCTCGAGCGTGACCGCCTTCGCGCGTGGCTTGGTTTCCGGAGCCTCGCTGGCTGCTTTCGCGCGTGGCTTCAGCTCGGGCGCCTCGCGCTCAGCCAGCGCGGGCCCCCCCAGCGGGAGGCTCGCGCAGGTCAGCCAGGCGATCGCCGTCAGGCGCGCGCCCATGGTTACTGGACGGTCACATCACACGTCGCCCGTCGGGTCGAATCGCCCGCCGCCGAGACGGTGATGGTCGCGCGCCCCTTGCCCACGGCCGTGACCAGGCCGCCGCCGCTGACCACGGCCACGCTCTGGTTCGAGCTTTCCCAGCGCACATTGGGCGACATGCTGCCGTCCGACATCTGCACCGAACCCGTCAGCTGCCGGGTCTCTCCCACGGCCAGGCTCGTGCTGGCCGGATCGACCCGCGTGACGGCCTCCTGCACCACGCCCTTGCGCACGGTGACGGTCACCAGGGCCCGCTTGCTCGGGTCACCCAGCGCGCTGGCGACGATGCTGGCCACGCCCTCGCTCTTGCCGGAAATCCGTCCGGTGGTCGGATTCACCTCCAGGATTCGGCTGTCGGAACTGGCCCAGGTCACGTTGGAGTCGAAGGTGCCATCGCTGAACTGCACCGTGGCCAGCAGGTCGCGCGCCTCACCGGCGGTGATGATGTAGCTCTCGGGCGTGACGCGCACCTCGCGCACCTGCTTGCCGCTGGCGGGGCTGCTGCCCACGGGGGCCTCGGCCGAGGGCGCGGCGGGGGCCGGGGCGATCGCCGGGGCCGTCCCCGGGGTTGCCGGCGCACCGGTGGTTGCCTGGGTGGCACCGACCGTGATGGGCGGCGGCGTCATGGTGATGAACCCGGTGCAGGCAGAGCTGAGGGCGGCGGCCATCAGCAACGCGGCGTAAGAGACTTTCGACACGGGCGGTGCTCCTTTCAAGGTCGCGCGACTGGCGGCCGAGGGATGTGGGTGGCGTTGTTTTTTTAGAAACAAGTCTGGCATCTCTATTCCCCATTTGGCAACAAAGCTTCGACCTGGCTGGGCGAACCGGCCCGGGCGCCGGCACGCCTCCAGGCCTAGTCTTCGAGGGCGGTTGGCTGGTCCGGTTCGTGATGCTGGCTGGTCTCGGCCAGCCAGCGACGCTGCGCCTTCAGTTCCGTGATGCGCGTGTCGAGCAACTCCCCCACGTCGGCATCGCGCACCACCAGCTCGACGATCAGGCTGTGCCGCCCGCTCGGGCCGAGCACGCGGGTGTAAGCGGGCAGCGCACCGTCCCGGATCCACTCGCGCAGCGACTGCAGCTCCCCCGGGGTGAGCGGGGCGAGCAGGAGTTGCGGTTGGGGCAGCTCACAGGGCAGGCCCGTCTCCTCGGCCTGCGTCTCGCGCAGGGGTCTGGCGGGCGCGGGCAGACAGGTGGTCGCCACCACCATGCGACGCAGGGCGCGTCGGCGCGGCCAGTTGAACATCAGGCCGAACAGGCCTCGCAGCAGGCGAATTCCCAGGCCGGCTCGAGGTTGGCCTCGTCGGGCGCTGGTCGGGGTGGAGCGGGAATCGGTCATGGGGCTGGTCTCCTGTGGCGTCGGGGCGGTCTGGCTCAGTGAAGCACGGCGCCCATCGCGGAATTCGATATTGAGCAGAAAATTTTTGCGGAATGCGGAGCGGGCTTCGTGCTGACCCGTCATCCCGGCGTTGGGAAGCCGGTCGGTCGACGCCGGTGCGCGACCGACCGGCGGGCGCCATCACGACGCCTTGGCGCTGGGGGGCACGTCGGGGGCTTCCAGCAGGACCATTTCTTCGCACAGCCCCGCCAGCCCGGCCAGCACCTGATGCCAGTCTTCCCGCGTGCGGGCCGTCTGGGCCTCCTGCCGCCGGAGGCGCACCCGGCCCGCCAGTTCGGCCTGGGTGGCGAACTCGCAGCAGCGGGCCGCGCGCTCCAGCATGGCGAGGAAGCGCTCCTTGCCCTTCAGGATGAACCATTCGGGCTCGTGCTCGGCCGTGTGGGGGCGTCGTGGCAGGGCGTCAAGTTGCTCCTGGAATTGCTTGCGGGTCTCTTCAAGCTGGGCGCGGCCGGCCGGTAACCACCGCTTGGCGCGTTCGTACAGGCGGGCCGCACGGGCCCAGTCTCGCTCGAGCTCGCAATATTCGGCCAGCACCTCGGGCCCTTGGGCCAGCAATTTGGCCAGGCCTTCACATTGCTCGGCCAGATCGTGCGCGTCGGCCTGGCGGGCGGCCCGGGCTGCCCGGGCGAATTCGTCCGCCTGCATCCAGCCGTGGGCGGCTTCCCGGAAGGCCTGCGCGCGTTCGTAGTAGCGCGCCGCCCAGGCGGGTTTTCCTGCCAGGTCGAGCCGCTTGGCCGCGTGGGTCAGGCGCCCCTGGGCCAGCAGGGATTGGAGGTCCGTGAGGCGCTCCAGGCGACGCGCCTGGCGTTCGCGTGGCCCGCTCTCGGACGCTTCCCAGGCCTGCTGCGCGCACGATCGCGCCACCTCCCAGGCGTAGGGGGCCCAGACGCGTTCCATCTGTTCCAAGGCCGGGCAGGCCGGTGGATCCGCCTGCTGCCACAGGGCCTCGATTTCAGAGGCGGTTTGCCAGGGATCGGCCACAGGCGTTTCGGGGGGCGGCAACGGCTCGCCCAGCGACAACCCCAGCGCCCACTGTTCCATTTGCTGGCTCATGCGCAGCCAATCGCCGCTTTGCCAGGCCACCAGGAAGGCCAGAAACGGTGCTTCCGCGCGCGTGAAGTGGCGATACGCCTGGTTGAGTTCGCCGCGCCGCGCCTGCAGCCAGCCGACTTCCCGCCAGGCCTGGGCGCGCCGGAAGGCCCGCTCCGCAGGGGCCGCCTGCCCGGCGGCCAGAAAGCAGCGGCCCTGTGGGTGGTGACGCCCGGCGCGGCCGTGCCGTTCCGCCGCCTCGGTCCAGCGTCCGAGCGGCTCCAGGCAGGCCGTGGCGGCGGCTTCGTTGCCCGCGCGGGTGTAGGCCTCCAGGGCCGGTTCCCAATCGCCCTGCTGGCTGAGGCAGCGCCCCACGTCGTTCCAGCGACCGGCCCGCTGGTAACAATGAATCGCCTGCGAACCGCGTTGCAGGGCCTCCTCGCAGCGGCCGGCAGCGCCCCAATCCCCACAGGCCAGGAATTGCGTCACCGCCGCCTCCCAGGCGCCGGCCTTGACGTAGGCCTGACCTGCCTCCTGGGCGCAGCCGGCGAGCTGGTAAGCCTCACCGGCCTGCCGCCATTTGCCGGCTTTCTCCCAGCAGGTGCCGGCCAGGCGATGGGCCTCGGCCCGCGCATAGGCCTCGCCCGCTTGCTCCCAGCGCTCCAGGGCATACAGGCAGCGGCCCGCCGCTCCCCAGTCGCCCAGGCGCTCGAACAACCCCGCTGCCTGCTCGAAGCGACCGGCTTCCTCCCAGTGTCCGGCCCGCCGCAGCAGCACGTCCCGGTCTTCCGGGGGGGCCTGCAACTCCTGAGCCAGCGCGGCGATCGCCGCCGGTCCTTGCTCCCAGTCCGCGTGGGCCAGGCCGCTCCAGTGCGTGGGCAGGTAATCGTCCACCACGAACAGCACCCGGTGCGCGCGGGTGGCGGCGACCACCAGGCGGTTGACCAGGCCCTTGTAACGCGGATCGTGGATGCGGTGGAAGTCCCACACCTCGCGGTCGGCGCCGAACAGGCCCCACAGGATCACGACCTCGCCTTCGAGCCCCTTGGCTTCATGCACGGTGAAGACGTGGGCGGTGGTGAAGGTGGCCTGGAGCTCGCGCTTACAGGCCTCGTCCCGGCAGATCACCATCAGGCGCGTGGTGAGTTGCTGACGGGCAGGCACCGGCGGCAGCTGGGCCAGGCTCAGGTGCCGCACGGGCTCGCCGTCGCGCACCGCTGCGACCGTCAGGGCCTCGTCTTCGGCCCAGGTCTGCTGGCGCCACAGGGCCACGGCATTGGCCAGTTCCACCACCGGGCGAGGCGAGCGGTAGTTGCGCGCCAGGGTCTGCACATCGCCTGCGCCCAGCCGCACCCCCCATTCTCGGTACATCGTCTCGCGCCAGCGCGTCCAGTTGAAGCGGCTGGGGTGGATCGCCTGCTGGGTGTCGCCGGCCAGGAACAGCCCATCCGGGTTGCGGCACAGCGCCAGCACCAGCCCCAGGTGAAAGACCGTGAGGTCCTGGGCCTCGTCGACAATCACCTCATCGAAGGCCGCCAGCGCCCCGTGTTGATACCTCAACGTGCGATAGGCCGCGCGGGCGAGGTCCATGTCATCCCAGCCTTCCAGGCGCCGGTACTGCTCGAAGACCTCCCAGGTGGCGGCGGGATTGTCGGCTCCCCGCAGCGGGCTTGCGAGATACTCCTCGTAGCGCAAGTGGGCCTCGTCCGGCCGATGCAAGAGGCGCTCGTCCCCCTTGATCACGGCCTGGATTTCCTCCCAGATCTGGTCCGGGTCGTGTCCCACCAGCCGGTTCATGCGAGAGAAGTGACGCTCGCGAAAGCGGCTCCAGGACAATTTGCCTTCAGCCGGAAAGCGGGTGTCATGCCCCTCGCCCACCAGCTCCCGACACAGCTCCTCGATCGTCTTGAATTCGGGCTTCTCGGCCTGCTCGTTACGGATGGCGTCGTAGAGTTCTTCGGCGTGCCGCTTGAGGTGCGGCGTGAAGGTCAGGTACAGCCGCCGACGTCCACTGCCCTCGGTCGCCAGCAGGCGATAGATGGCCACCGTGGTCTTCCCGCAGCCGGCGCTGCCACGCAGCAGGATCGGGCCCGGACACGAGGCGATCGCCCACTGGTCGTCATCGAGATGCAGATGCAAGTCGAGCTCCGGATGCAGCCGGGCCCGCTCTGGCCAGGCCGGGTCCCAGACGCGCTTGACCCAGCTGGGCTGCTGCTGACACAGCGGCGCCACATACTCGATCGCCTCCGGCAGCAGGCTGACGTTGACCGCCTCCTCGACGCGCCAGCGCGGCGGCAGCACGTGCCACTCCTCGCCCTGGGCATGGTTGCCAATCTCCCCGAAATGCAACGCCACGCCCCCCAGACGCTGTTCAAAGAAGAAGGGAATGCGCAGGCCCTGGGTGAGGCGCATCTTGTAAAGGCCGTCCGGCAAGCGCCGGATCAGGGGAGCGCCGATCACGCGGCCACAGCGATAGAAGTGGGCCGCGGCCTCGAAGAGGTACTCCATGCGCCCCTGCAAAGCGCGCAAGGGCCCCCGCAGGGCCTGCATGGTGGCGTCGGCAATGGTGATTTCTTGAAAGAGGGCTTGGGTGCTCATGACAGTCTCCACGACAGACCACCGCCCCCTGTGCAATGAGCCCGGGGGAGTTGTTCGGCGATCGTTGCTGTTCCTGTTGGCGATTGTCTCAGGGGGTATGTATCGAAATCTGCAATTAAAAAACTCGGGAAAAATTTTCGATTTTCAGAGGTGAGGGGATCAGGGCTCCTTGGGCGTTCTCAAGTTGAACCCCCGCCGCGCCAACTTCCTCCGCTTCAGCATTTTTCAGCGCTTGCCTGCCCCAGGCAATGTCGAAGAACACTTGCTGCGCTTGCGTGATTATCTGGAATAAGCGCTAGGTCTCCAGGCAGGCCTGTCTCTGGGCTGCGAGATGTCTGGTCTGCGTTCTTCAACGCGTAAGGACGAGTCTGAACGTCAGATTGATGCGTGGCCCCGTGACCGTCTTGGATTTTCGAATTTCGTGTTCCCAGTGGCGTTGGGTCTCCCCGGCCATTACCAGCAGGCTGCCGTCTTCGAGGGGAAGTTCGACGACCTCCAGATCCTCGCGCGACTTGTGCCGCAGGCGAAATTTGCGCGTGGCTCCGAAGGTCAGTGAGGCGATGACCGGTTGTTCCCCAAATTCCCGTTCATTATCGCTGTGCCAGGCGATGCTGTCCGTGCCATCCCGGTACAGATTGAGCAGCACCCCATTGAAACGGTGTTGGGTCGCTTGCTCTACTGCGCAGCGCAGTTTCGTGAGATCATCCGTCCAATCCAAGGGGCTGTTGTGAATGCGCGAATAGGTAAAGAATGCGCCGGGATCGCCATACCAAGCAGTCAGCCTCGGTATTGGCATCTGTTTGCCGTAGGCCACTAAGTGCTCGCTTCGCCACGCAACGTGTGCTTGGAGGCGTTCAAAATAGCCCCGCGCCTCGAACGGCGCGATGAAACCCGCTTGGTACCAAATGGTGGCATCCGGCAGGTTCAAATGCCGAGGCCCCAGGCCGCTGAACAGTGACATTTGCTGACCATTCGTCATTTACCACGTGCCTCCCATCATTGAGGAATATCGGACCCCGTCCGGGCTTAGCGCTGGCCGGAACTTGGGCTTGTTGCGCCAGTCTGTAGCGATTTCGTATAAACGCGTTCTCCCAATTCCCCCTTGCACTTGGGGCTATGAGCCAGTCTTTTCCAGAAGGCTGCATAGCTTGATTCAACTTCCTCCATCGGGTACACGTTCGTCGCTCGTGAGCGCTCGAACTGTTTGGCCATCCCACAAGTCTCGGCACTCGCGTCGAGCCTTGCAAGGGCTTGGCCTTTCAAGTTGTCGTTGATGACCACCATGGCACCAGGTTTGCACGATCCGAAGACGCGCTCGAGGAATTTCATCATGGATGATTCTTGGCTGCGCATCTCGGAGAGCAAGAAGCTCGATAGCACCAGGTCTGCCTCGCCGATCCGGCTCCGGCAGGCTTCGCTTAGCTCCCTGTGGAAATTCTGCGCGTGGTAACGCACCCGCCATTTCCTCTCCTCCAGGTGGCCGCGTTGGCGCAAGGCGCCTTGCATCATTTGCCAGTTGTCCTCCCACGCCGTACAGCGGTCGTACACGTCACACGAGATTGAGGTTGTCCGATTACTTTCGACAAGGAACTTCACCAGGCCGAGCATCTCTGCGCCTGGCCCCCCGCCAAGCACCACCACCTTCAAATGCGTCTGTTTGAACAGAACCTGCGACACCGGGCAGGCCTTCAAGGTGGTGAACAGCCAGTGCGCATGGGCGGGAACATATTTACACGTGTAGGCGTGGCGGGCGACCTCTCCAGCGTATTCGGGCGCGCCCAAGGAGACATTGTGATGGTAATGCATACTCATCCGCTGAAATTCGCGAGCAAGGCGGGCATAGGCCTCTGACTCAGCCATTTCCCAATTCGAGGGGGTTTTGGCAAACGTATGGAAGACCAACTCGAAGCAGGCCAACTTGGCTGGCGTGAAACTAAGCTGCTGCATGATTTAGCCTCCTCTGACTCAGTAGACTCATTATTGCCGGCACATAGTTTCAAAAAATGATATTAAGGCTGCCTGGAAAAATTTTAAGTGCGAATGTCTGCTGGCGTTCTTAGTGATTTCCTCGGATACAAACAACGAGTCACGATCGGTTGCAGACGTCTTGGGGTATGAGGTGCTTGCTTCAATGCCAGGACGAACACAGGATGGCGCTCACGACACTCACCCCCTCCACGGCCCCCTCGTTGCTGGCAATCGCTTGGCGTCGCGCCGTCGCCGACGATGGCACGCCGTTTGAGCGCCTGCTCTCAAGGCTTTGCCTGGTCGAGCAATCGCAGCGCTATCTCTTCGCCGTGCTGGCAGCGCGCCAGTGTGGTGCCGGTTTGCCCCCAGGCCAGCGGGTGACGGCTTTGTATCGGGCGCTCCGTGCCCCCTCGCTGGAGGCTTGGGGCCTGGCGAATCAAGAGCTTGCGGAAGCTCTGGTGGGGGTGGACGATCTTGAGTCGTCGCTCAGACCGCTGGTGGACCTCTACGTCATCGACGAAGCCTTTCGGACTGCATCCGTTCAGCTTCACGATATCTGGCGCATGATGGCGCCGGAGGCAGGATGGCCTGCCAATCAGGCAGGGCGCGCTGAGCACTTGCTGCGGGAAGGCGAGCAGGCGTTTCAATTTTTTCTGACTGGCATCGCCGTGGCTGGTGGGCTGACGCCCCTCTGGCTGCAACGAAAGGACCGAGGGACCCAAGGGGAGACAACTGCTGGGGTATGGGTACTCCAGGGTATGCAGCCTCGGCGGCTGACACTCTCCCTTTCTGATGGTTGGCACGCCATTCCGACGCGCTCCACGTTTTTGTTGTTGGAGGGGGGGCGTGTCCTATCGCTTGGGCCCTTCGTCTGCACGCTGCAGCCCAGGGCCGACGAGCCCCCCAAAACTTGTCTTTTGTCCGGCTGGGACGAGGCGGACAAAGCGTTTACCTATTCGGACTCCGTCACGGACGCGTCTTTGACCTTGTTGCCCCAGGAGTACGCCAACGTGCCCGAAGATCTGGAGCACCTTCACCAGTTGAATTTTGGGTTTCGGATGCGCACCATCCCGGCGTCGCTGGCCACTGCGATCGGGGTGGCGCTCGCCACGCCAGCGGTGGAAGGGGCAGCCCCGGGGGGCGAGCCTAAGCCTGCTTTACCGGGGGCCCGAGAGAGTTCCATGCCTGTTCGGGAGGTGCGTGAGACGGGTGAGTCTCCGCCGCAAGTCTTGCGGCGTGACCTCGCCGATCAGGCAAGCTCTTCAGACCTTTTACTGCGCTGTTATGCGCCTCAGCCCGTGGCGTCTGCCTATGCCCGCGCCGTTCATCCGGGCAGTGATAGTCGGGAAGCACTCGGTTGGCAGCTTGGTTTTGTGGATGTGGCCATCCGCTTTTTGCTGGCAGTGCTGACGGCTCAGCGCATCGGCTTGGGGTTGAAGCCTGGAAGGGACTTCGAGCAGCTACGGCGCAAATTCACTGGACCAAGCTTGGGGGATTTCTGTCGGGCCGCCGAAGAGACGGCACGTTCGCTGAATGGGCACCCCATCGATTCCCGCTTGCAGGAACTCGTGGCGCTTTACCTGGGCTCGTCTGTGGATGGCTCTGCTGACGGCCGCAGCGAGTTCGCCCTGCACCTTCAGGCGCTGGTGGAATTGCGGAATCAGATGGTGCATCAGGGGGCCACATGTCTGCCGCCTGAAACGATGGCCGAGAGCGCCCTGGCGGAGGCGGCAGACCGCATCAAAGCTGTTTGTGTGGCGCTGCGGGTGTTGCGTCACCATCCGATTTTGTACGTAGAAAGCTCCAAACGCCGCCCGGACCAGTCGACGACGGTGGTGCTCAGGCGCTTTGCCGGCCTGACCCCCGATCGGGTCGAAGTGGTGCTGCCGCGCGGGGAGCAACTTCCCGATGAACAGCCCTTCTTGCTGCTCGACTCCGGTGCGGTGCTTTTGCTGGCGCCTTTCGTGGCTGTGGGGCCCAGTGAGCGCACCGGCTTTCGTGAAACCCGCATGCTCTACAAGTGGGACTTGTCCTCGCGATTGATGGAGTACGATCCGGCTGACGGTGGCGAGCGCGCACCGCTCCGGGGGGCGGTCCCGATTGGTTTCGAAGAAGCGATAGCCAAGCTTGCTCCCACAGCGGCGGAGACGATCTGGGAGGGCGCCGTCGCTCCTGAACGTGTGGAGGCTCTGCGCGGAGCGCCCCACGAAGAAGGGTTACCTCGATTTCCTGGCTATCACCTCGAACGCCGAATTGGCGCAGGTACCAGCAGCTCCGTGTATCTGGGTAAAGCCACGGACGGCTCGGCCGGGCAGGTGGCCATCAAAGTGTTGAACCGTGCGGTTCGAGAGGACCGAAGCCAGTTGGAGCGATTGGCTCGCGAGTATCGCCTGCTCTGCCTGCATCCTCATCCTCACATCGTGCAGATGTACGATATGTTGACGAATCCGCTGCCAGCGCTGGTCATGGAATACATCGATGGTGAGGATCTGGGCCAGCGGGTCGCGCGGGGGGCATTGGCCCCTGAAATGGCTGTGCAGATTGGTATGGAGGTGTTGGACGCGCTGGAAAGCGTTCACGCCCACGGGATCTTCCACCGGGACATCAAGCCGGCCAACGTGTTGCTGGATGCCCGCGGCCGCGCGCGCCTGATCGATTTCGGAACGGCCAAGGTTGTGGGGGAAGCCAGACTGACGATGCCCTCCGACGTGCTGGGCACGTTGGCCTTTTCAGCGCCGGAGCAGCTCGAGCGTGGTATCGTGAGCGCGGCGAGCGACCTTTACGCGGTCGGAAGGTTACTCAGTTTCATGACGGCAGGCCGCATCACCTCACCCGGGGCCCCAGCCTTGCCTGGTTTCCCTGAACTGGAGGCGGTAATCCGTCGGGCCACGGCTGCCCAGCCTGCGGAACGCTGGGAGAGTGCCAGCGCCATGCGGCAGGCCCTGGCTGCCTTGCCAGGGAGCGCCGGAAGCCCGCTGCCGCTTCAAGTGGGCGATCGCGTTGGGGGCCGACTGATCATTCGAGCCACTCACGGCGCGGTCGCCCAGACGCGCTTGTTCGAAGCGGAGGAGGAGGGCACAGGGGAGCTCGTGAACTTGGCCATCGCGGGGCCGCGCCCTGAGGACCGAGCGCCGCTATTGGCAGTCTGCCAGCGCGGTTCTCGCCAACTGTTGCGAGAACTAGGGCTGCAGATGCGTTCGGATCAGGGTGGGCTACTGCTTGCGGTCTTCGATGCAGGCATGCAGGCTCGGCAGGCGCTCGCACGGGCGGTCGGTGCGGAGGCAGGAGGTTGAGGCGCGCCAGATCCCGCCTCTTTGAGCCTGCGTTTGGCCGGTGCTCTAGCCCGTCAGCAACAGACGACTCATTGAGTGAGAGGCTAAGTAGGCCAGGCGGTCTTGAGTAGACCCTGGCAATTGGCTACTTCCTTAAGGTGCCTTAACAGGAACGGGGGGCTTCCTATGCTTTTGTTCAATCTGTTGGATCAGGTCCATCGAGCGCTGACGCATACCTCCCTGGTCGCTGCGTGCGCCAAGCACGACTGCCTTCAATAGCGGGA